>CAMWMY010000078.1 GCA_947175465.1 uncultured Erysipelotrichaceae bacterium
TTCCTGATTTTGAGTATTCAATTGTTCTTCATCCAAATGAGATTAATATAAATGTAAATAGTACTAAGGTATTACGCTATCCTAAGGATGGAAGTGATCCAAGATATCTATATATTAATAAAGGGGAGTAATTATGAAAAGTTTATCTTTATTTTTGATGATAGATTGCCGATGAAACTTGGTCAACATTTAAGTATTATTCAATCTAATCGTGATAAGGTTATGAATCGGTTAGAGATATACAAAACACAAGTAGAAAAAGTTTTGAGTTTTATGCAAGAAGGAGATAGCCTAAATGTCATAATAGAAAATATTCCAATAGATTCCATACCTATGATGGATGATACATCTTTAGAAGAGAATCAGTCTTTTGAGAATATCGTTTTTGAAAAAATAAGCAATTTGAAGAAAACTTTAAAAATTTCAAATCATCCGTTCATGAGGGTTTGGATGAGGGATTTTTAGAGCTATATAAAAATGTTTTGAAAGTGTATATAAACCTTCAATTGATTACACCGGTTGTACCTACAGTAGAGGGGGTTACAAGCTGGTTTGATATCCCAATTTTGAAAGCAGATGATCAGATGATAAAGGATATAAATAATTTTTATGAAAAATTGAATAAAATAATATCAGAATTTTTACCTGCACTTAGAGGGATTATGGATATATTACAAAATGCAAAAGATAAGATAGATGAAATATTAGAAGCTATGAAACCATACATAAAGAATGCGATTTTTAGCAATAATGATTATAACGATGCAATGATCTATAGCTTATCTACTTGCAATATATATGGGAGAACTTCTGCCGTATTTGAAGATATAAGATATCAGTTATCGGGGAATAAATTACAAGCTATTGATTAATTATTAAAGAATGCAGGAATATAAAAAAAGATGTAGATTTGAAGTATTAATACTTCATCAAAACATCTTTTTTTATGTAAGAAATTGTTTTATCTAATCCATGTTGTGCTAAATATTCTAATAATTGTTGTAGACAAGCTTTTGATTCTTCATGCATGATTACATAATTATAACCTTGTAAGAAGTAGTGAAGTGCACTTTCATTTGTATATTTTTCTTTTTGGTATACCATACTTGCGGCAACACGATCACAAAACATTTCCACAACATAAGATGTAGGCATCTTAACAGGTGCAACTCCATCTTTCGTATTATCTAGCCAATACTCCCAATGATGAGGATTTCTTCCTTTATGATGAAGCCATCCTTTGGAATAGCCAAGAACTTCTTTTTCTTTATCAATCGGGCTCCTATTTCCTTGGTAATATTTGACACCAGGGAGAAATTCGATAGGAGAATATTTTGATAAATCATGCAGAAGTCCTTGTTTATATAAACCACAACGAAAGCATAATCTTGTTACTAAAAGCTTATGCTTTGTGATTGTTGAGAAATGACCGAATAGTTTTTTCATGTAAATCTCCCTTCCTTATCTTTATTATAGTATAAGCACGTATAAAAAAGATAGCGATTATATTTATCTAAGCAATATTTACTTAGAAAGTTATAGCAAGGAAGGAAAGTGATGATTAATCTTTTTGTTTATATAAATAACGAGCTACATAAACACCACTTGCACTTGCATGTGATAAAGAGTGAGTAACTCCACTACAATCTCCAATTACAAATAGTCCTTTATGTTTCGTTTCTAAGTTCTCATCTACATCAACATCTAAATTATAAAATTTAACTTCCACTCCATATAATAAAGTAGAATCATTAGCTGTTCCTGGTGCTACTTTATCAAGGGCATAAATCATTTCAATAATACCATCTAGCTGACGTTTTGGAATTACAAGACTTAAATCACCAGGTGTAGCGGATAATGTTGGTGTTAAAAAGCTGTTAGCAATACGAGAAGGTGTACTTCTTTGTCCACGAATAAGGTCACCAAAACGTTGTACAAGAACGCCTCCACCTAACATATTGGATAAGCGTGCAACACTTTCTCCATATTCATTACTATCTTTAAATGGTTCTGAAAAATGATTGCTGACAAGTAAAGCAAAGTTTGTATTCTCTGTATATTTTTCAGGATCATCATAACTATGCCCATTTACAGTAATAATACCATTTGTATTTTCACTAACGACAACACCTTTTGGATTCATACAAAACGTTCGAACTAAATCTTGGAATTTTTTCGTACGATATACGATTTTACTTTCATAGAGTTCATCAGTTAAATGTGAGAATACTTCTGCAGGAATTTCCACACGAACTCCAATATCCACACGGTTGCTTTTTGTTTGAATATCCAAAGCTTGGCAAATAGATTCCATCCATTTACTACCACTTCGTCCAGTTGCAATAATACATTTCTTTCCTTCATAAGTAGTATCTTTTGCATAAACACGATACCCTTCTGTAAGAGCTTCTACTTTATCGATATGGGTACGGAAATAAAAATCCACATGATCTTTTAAAGCATTAAATAAATTTTCAAGTACAATATAATTAATATCGGTACCTAAATGACGTACTTGCGCTTCTAATAAATGTAAGTCATTTTGTAAACATAATTTTTTTAAATGTGTATTCGTATTGGAATAGAGCTTTGTATTGGCTCCTCCAAATTTGACATTGATCTCATCCACATATTGCATTAAATCAATGGCTTGTTTATGTCCAATATGTTGGTACAAAGTACCTCCAAATTGATTTGTAATGTTATATTTTCCATCGGAAAAGGCACCTGCTCCTCCAAATCCATTCATAATGCCACAAGTAGCACAATGAATACAACTTTTGATTTTTACACCATCAATTGGGCAATGACGCTTTTCTAAAGCGTTCCCCATTTCAAAAACAGCAATCTTCAAATCTGGTTGATGTTGTAAAGCTTCATAAGCGGCAAAAATCCCTCCAGGACCTGCTCCAACAATTAATAAATCATAGTTCATTTTTTTATTACCCCATTTCCATTGGGCATTTTACCATAGATTATACAAATGATAAAGAAAGATTTCTCATAATTTATAAATTTTTTTTCTTTTTCATATATTTTCTATAAAAAGTAAATACCAACAATGTTTCTTTTTAATGATGATTGTGAATGGTTATTCACTATTAAGATGCTATTTTTTTGTCCTCTACTTTCTCTTTGTTAAGCTTCCATATAAATAAAAGGAGAGGTAAAACAATATAACTTATAATGACAGCCGTTATAGCTCCTATATTGATAATTTGTTCTCCTTGGGGAGAAAGAAGGCAAAAATGTGATACCCAATCAAATTTGACAATTAAAAAGAAAGAAAAACAAAAGGCAAGAATGGGTATAATGACATCGGTTATAAAATTTTTGGATGCACTTTCTATTATTTTCTCTTTATGACGGCGGTAATAGAAAGAAAGAACAGCTAAAGGTACAACGATAAATTGAATAAATCGTGATAAAGAACTTAAAACGATGATATTAGTCATATCATATTGAAATGATAATGGAAGAGCGATCGCAAATAAAATTGTTAAAATCGTTGCATAAAGAGGGCATTGTAAGTTTGTACGGTAAGTAAAAATTTTAGGCGCTTGTTTTTCTTCTGCTAGAGATTCAAGAATTCTAGGAGTACAAAAAGAAGCTGCTACATTAATTCCAAACATGGATATCAGTGCTCCATATAAGATAATATTACGAAGAATACCATTTTGGAATAAACTTGCAAGAACGACCACTTCTTTTGTTTCTACCAATACTTTGGAATTTAAGAGCATGGCAATGACAACAATTCCTATATATAGAAAAGCTATAATTAAGATAGCTATAGGCAATGCTCTTGGTAAATCTTTTTCAGGATTTTCCATATCTTCTGATCCTGTAGCAACACTTTCAAATCCAGTAAAAGCATAAAAGGCTGCTAGAGTAGCGGTTACAAAGAGTGATATATCCATAGGAGGGATCAGTGGAGCTCCTGTATTGGTTGTAAGTTCCATAACATCGGAAAAATGATTTTCACCTGTTAGGACCACAAAAACTCCCCCACAAAGAATAAAAGTTACTAAAGCAGCTACCTTTCCAATCGTAGATAGATTGTTAAGAAAAGTAACAATGCGTATACCTGAGAGATTTATAAGAAGCATAATAAGCATAAGAAGGATAAATCCTATGGTAATAAGCTGAAAATCTGTACTATCAGCTCCATAGATAGATAGTGCTGTTTTCACAGTACCAGTAGCCATAACACCCCATGCAATACAGCTTGCTACAAAACGTGTGATACCAACATAAAATCCTATATTGTCTCCAAAAGCTGCTTTTGCATATGCATAGGCAGCTCCTCCTTTTTTTACATATTTTGCAGCAGATGCAAAGGTAATAGCTAATACAATTGCTAAGATAGAAGCAACAAGATATAAAAGAGGAGCCTTATCACCTGCCAATACGGTTACTGATCCTGGTGAAAGAAAAATTCCTGTTCCAATGATGGAATTAATCGTTAACAATACAATCGAAAGAAAAGTTAATTTTTTCTTGCTCATAATGTTCCTCCTTTCGATGCTTCTGTTAGAAATAGCTTAAAGAGTGCATTAGCACCCTCATCTTTACGAAACAACATTTCTGGATGCCATTGTGTACCTACCATAAAAGGATAATAAGTTGATTCGATTCCTTCTATGATCCCATCTTTACTTTTAGCAATTTTTTTTAAACCATCTCCTAGTTTTTTAATACTTTGATGATGGAAAGAATTCACACAAATATTTTCTTTTTGATAAGCATGATACAAGATCGAATCTTTCTCTAAAGATACATGGTGTGTAGCAATATCTGGTCCATGCCCTTGCCAATGCTTATATACTTCTTGATGATGATAACGATTATCTTGATAAAGTGTTCCTCCATGGTATACATTTAAAAGTTGTAGGCCACGACAAATTCCTAAAATAGGAATTTTCTTTTCAATTGCAAATTGTAATATTTTCATATCAGAATAATCTCTTTCTGGTATAATTTCCCCTAATAAAACATCTGGTTCTTCTCCATATTTTAGTGGAGATATATCACTTCCACCACTGAGTATGAGACCATCTAATAAAGAAACTTGTTGCTTCAAAACATCTTTCTTTTCATTAACAGGAAGAAGAATAGGGACTCCACCATTTTGGATAATAGCAGCAATATAATCTTCATTTACGTAAGATCTTCTATATCCTGGAAGCATGCCATCAGCATCTTTTGCTATATTAGCACTAATCCCTATCACGGGTAATCTTTTAGGTTGCATATATTTCTCTCCTTTTCCATATGAAAACTTATTAGAGAAAGAAAAAAGAAACTATTCTGTTTTTCTAACGAGAGCTGAGAAGCACATAAATATTCGTTCTAAAAGTTTGGTAGACTTTTCTTGTATCTCTAATATGTCTTTTTTATTGTTTCATGTTTAGGAAAGCATGTCAATGAAAATAATGAAAATATGAAAAAAATGATGAAAATAAATGAAACAAGAATGAAATTTATTTGTGATGATCGTTTTTCACTTTGATATGAGGTATATTTCTTTTGATGTGTTGCCAAGGTAAGAAGAAATTAGTTTATGTATGTGGTTTTATGTATAAAAACATAAAAAGGGACCATACTTCAGCTATGAGGTGAAACGATGAAAAAATATATATTAGTTGCGATGGTGTGGTTTTCTATTTTATGTATGAAAGTATCTTCAACAACAGAAGCTATTTCTTATGAAATTTATATGGATTCCAATCGAGGAGATTTATATGAAGTAAAAGAAACGCTACTACAAGTTTATGAAGATCTTATGCAAGGTGTAAAAGAAGAGAGTGAAGCTTTGATGATCATTCATCACTTAGACCATTTTGCATGGGAAGATAGCATGCAAGCTACATGGAAAAATAATCGCTTAGTTCTTATCGTTGGAGATGGAAAAGGGGCTATGATAGAAGGCACACTGCAGCGTGATCGTCTATGTATACCAGAAGTAAAGCCAAGGTCTATCTTTCAACAATGGTTTGGCTCATAAAGTCTTTTCAATCTTTTCTTCCTATCTATAGTTAAATATGGTACTATTATAAGGGATAACCAGGAGGAAGAGGTATGTTTGATACAACTACTATACAAGAGTTTAATGATTTAGAATTTCGTATTTATGATTATATTATGAAAAATAGTGAAAAAGTTGTATACATGCGGATACGAGATTTAGCGATGGATGTACATGTATCGACAACAGCGATTCTTCGAGTTTGT
>CAMWMY010000079.1 GCA_947175465.1 uncultured Erysipelotrichaceae bacterium
GGATGAGAGTTATGAATTTGATTACAACTCCTTATCATATAGAAGATCTTGAGAAGTTAAAAGAAGCGGGTGCAGATAGTGTTATTGTATCGAATCCCTTTTTTAGTGCACGTGGTGCAGCTTATGAAGACGTTGAGAAGTTGTGGGAATATAAAAAAGAATGTAAGCGTTTAGGGCTTTTCTTATATGTACAAGTAAATCGTTTTTTTATTGAAGAAGAGTTGGAGCAACTCCGTGTGCATTTAAAACTTTTAAAAGAAGTCGATGTAGATGGAATTTATTTTGGAGATGAAGCAGTATTGCAAGAAGCACAAGTATTAGGAATTGAGGATAAGCTTATTTATAATCCAGATACTTTGATTACCAATGCTATGGATGTGCAATACTATTTAGAAGAAGGAATTCAATCCGTTTGTTTATCAAGAGAAATCACACTGGAAGAAATATGTGAGATTGTAAAGAAGTGTGATCCTAAAAAAGTAGAAGTTATGATTCATGGAAGAATGAATATGATGCATAGTAAACGTGCTTTAATTAGTAATTATCTTTCATTTTGTAATAAAGAGCATGATGTGAAAAATAATCATGATTTATATATTATTGAAAATACAAGAGAAGATCGTATGCCAATTCTGGAAGATGATTTAGGAACACATGTTTTTACAGGCTTTACATTAGCAAGTTTTGAAGAATATTCAACACTTTGTGAAGCAGGAATTGAAAATATGCGTATTGATGGTATTTTTCAAGATATTGATACTTTATGTAAAATCGTACGTGATTATAAAGTGATTTTTAATGGAGAAAAACAAGCGAGTGCTGTGTGGGAAGAATATCAAAAAGAGTATCCACAAGCTAATTATACAAAAGGATTTTATTACACGAAAACAAGTAAGACAAGGTAGGTGAAGGAAATGGAAAAGATAGAGTTATTAGCTCCTGCAGGAGATTTAGAGCGTTTAAAAATTGCCGTTATGTATGGTGCAGATGCTGTTTTTTTAGGAGGAAAAAAGTTTTCTTTACGTTCTCGAGCAAGTAATTTTGATATTGAAGATATTGCTGAGGGAGTGAAATTTGCAAATACTTATGGAGCGAAAATCCACGTAACGGTAAATATGCTTCCCCATGAAGAAGATTTGGAAGGATTAAAAGAATATTTGATGGATTTAGAGCGTATAGGTGTTACAGCGATTATTTGTGCTTCTCCTTATATTGCGAAAACAGCTAAAACATATGCTCCTAAATTAGAAGTTCATATTAGTACACAGCACTCTTCAACCAATAGTGCTGCGGTTGCTTATTGGAAAAAAAGAGGAATGGATCGTGTTGTATTAGCACGTGAATTAACTTTAGAAGATGTAAAAGAAACGGTGAAACATAGTGAGCTACCTATTGAAGTATTTATTCATGGAGGAATGTGTGTTGCTTATTCAGGGCGTTGTGTATTAAGTAACCATATGACAGGAAGAGATGCCAATCGTGGAGGTTGTGCACAAAGTTGTCGTTGGAAATATCGTTTATTTGATAAAGATGTCGCTTTACATGAAGAAGAGCATTTATTTTCAATGTCTAGTAAAGATTTAATGGCGGCTAAATTTATCCCCGATTTAATCAAAGCAGGAGTTGCTTCTTTAAAAATTGAGGGAAGAATGAAAAGTGCATATTATATTGCGACCCTTATTAAGACCTATCGTATGTTAATTGATGAGGTATATGAAAAAGGAAGTATTGACGAATCACGTATGCAGTGGTATTATCAAGAGTTGTCAAAGGCTGAAAATCGCCCGACAGGCGTAGGGTTTTATGAAGGCTTACCTACACCATTTGGTCAACTTTATGGAATTAATGGAGCAGGGGTAACGCAAGAGTTTATCGCTTATGTTTTAGAGTATGATGAACAAGATGGAACAGCACTGCTAGAAGTGAGAAATCATTTTGCAGCACATAGCGAAGTTGAAATTTTTGGACCAACGATTACAACGACTTCTTTTGTTATTGGAGATTTATATGATAAAGAAGGAGAAAAAGTAGAAGTTGCGAATAAACCAATGCAAATTTTAAAAACAAAGCTACCTGTGAAAGCACAAGCTCATGCCATGATTCGTAAAGTGATGTGTAAAGATCGTAGTAATGTTTATTAAAGGAGAGATACAATGAAATTAAGTCATAGTTTCTTTTATACGATGAGAGAAAATGCTAAAGATGAAGATAGCACAAGTGGGAATTTATTAGTACGTAGTGGAATGATTAAAAAAAGTAGCAGTGGTATTTATATGACAATGCCTTTAGGAAAGAAGGTATTGCATAAAATAGAAAACATTGTAAGAGAAGAAATGGATGCGATTGGTGCCCAAGAATTAAGTATGCCAAGTCTTATTTTAGAAGAGGTATATGAAGCATCAGGACGTAGAGATGTTTTTGGGTCCAATATGTTCGCACTTAAGGATCGTTATGAAAAGAACTATGTCTTAGGACCTACACATGAAGAACTTTTTGCAATGGCTGCTTGTATGAAAGGAAAGTCTTATAAAGACTTCCCCTATAATCTATATCAAATCCAAACGAAATATCGAGACGAAACAAGACCTCGTTATGGATTAATTCGTGTAAGAGAATTTCTTATGAAAGATGCTTATTCTTTTGATATTGATGAGCAAGGGTTAGATGTATCTTATACTCAAGTATTTGAGGCATACAAAAGAATTTTTAATCGTCTAGGTTTACAATATAAAATTGTAAAAGCGGATACTGGTGCTATGGGAGGACTTTTATCTGAAGAGTTCCAAGCCATTTGTGAAATTGGAGAAGATGTTGTTGTTTCATGTGAACATTGTGATTTTTCAAGTAACTTAGAAATTAGTGAAGTAATCTCTACTTATCAAGAAGAAAGTGAAGAATTATTGGCTTATGAAAAAGTGCATACGCCAGGAGTGAAAACTATTGAGGAAGTGGCTTCTTTTTTACAACTTCCAGTACACAAAATAGTAAAAACATTACTTTATATGGTAGATGATCAACTTTATGCTTTTTTAGTAAAAGGAGATCGTGAAATTAATGAAACGAAAGTAAGAAAACTATTAGAAGCAAAAGAAGTTCGTTTAGCAACCTATGATGAGATTGAAACAAAGGTAAAGACAAGTACAGGATATGTAGGGCCTGTAGGATTAGATTGTGCAATCATTATGGATTTAGAAGTTGCGCATATGCATAATTTTATAACTGGTGCCAATGAAAAAGATTATCACTATAAAAATGTAAATGTACGTGATTTCAATGTCTTGAAAACAGCAGATATTGTTTGTGTAAAAGAAGGGGATCTTTGTCCAAAGTGTAAACAGCCACTTGTTTTCCATAAAGGAATTGAAATTGGAAATACCTTTAAATTAGGAACTAAATATGCACAAAGTTTAGGACTTAACTACCTTGATGCAAATAATCAATTATGTCCTGTTGTTATGGGATCTTATGGAATTGGAATTGGACGTTGTATGGCAGCTGTTGTGGAACAAAACCACGATGAAAATGGGATGATATGGCCTAAAGAAATTGCGCCATATGAAGTTGCAATTGTTGTTGTATCAATGAAAGATGAAGAACAAGTTAAAATAGCGAACACGTTATATGAAGAATTACGCTCTTTGGGTGTGGATGTATTATTAGATGATCGTCAAGAACGTCCAGGAGTGAAATTTAAAGATATGGAACTGATTGGAATACCAGTAAGAATAACAGTAGGACGTGGAATTCAAGAAGGAAAAGTAGAAATAAGAAAACGTACAGAAACAGAGAGTTTTGAAGTTTCTTTAGAAGAAGTAATGCATGTAATTACATCGATGTAAAAAAAGAAGCTCTTGCAAGTAAAAGAGCTTCTTTTTCCATTTAATAGTTAAAAATAATAGAATACTATGGTCTTTATAAAGGTCATATGTTACAATTTGCAATAAGTATAAAAGAAAAAATCCTCTTTGTATGCTTTTTGTTAGATATATCATAATGTTAAAAGGAGATTAATCACATGATAAAAAGATTGATTGCGGGCTTTGCGATTGGAATTGCCAATATTATACCTGGTGTAAGTGGAGGTACGATGATGGTGATTCTTGGAGTATTTCAACAAGTTATGGATAGTATTGCTCGTGTTTTAAAGAAAGAAAATCCTCATAGAGGGAAAGATATATGGTTTTTATGTCAAATTTTAATAGGAGCAGGTATTGGTGTTGTCGGCTTTTCCAAACTATTAGAAATTCTTTTTGAACAGTTTCCGACGCAGACAATGTTTTGGTTTTTAGGACTCGTTGTCTTTAGTATCCCTATGTTTTTAAGAAAAGAATTAAAAAGAAGCCATATTCAATGGGGATATGTTATTATGGCAATGATTCTTATCTTTATCATTAATATGTGGAATCCAGGAAAAGAAGATTTAGCAGTAAATCCTGCATTACCTCCTATTAGCTTGATGCTATGTATCAATATGCTAGGAGTTGGATTTATCGGAGGTTTTTCGATGCTGTTGCCTGGTGTCAGTGGTTCAATGATGTTGCTTATTTTTGGACAATATTACTTATTTAAAACGTATTTAGCTAGTGTAACGAGCTTTCAGATAGATGTATTAGTACCTTTGGCTATTATGGGGGTTGGTATTTTGATCGGAATTGCTGTAAGTGCTAAAATAACAGCATTTGCTTTACGAAAGAATAAAAATGCTACATTAAGCTTTATTCTTGGTCTTATTTTAGCCTCATCACTTGTATTAATTCCTATACAAGTTACATATACACTTTCATTAGGAATTACTTCTGCAATTGCCTTTTTATTCGGTGGTGCTATTTTAGCACTATTAAACAAAATGGTTTCCTAAAAAAAAGAAGCATAAAGCTTCTTTTTTTGCTAATTAATTAATGTTGTTAAATTTTGTGCCCATTTATTTGAGTAAAAACGCTTCATACCAATACACATACGTATGAGTTGTTCTAGCTGAGCAATTAAAAAGACAAGGGCAATATGCTCAATATGGAATGCATGAACACTGAGGAAAGCTAAAGGAATTCCAACAGTCCACATAATTCCACTATCCAATAAAGAAATAATTTTAGAATCACCACCAGCTCGAAGAACAGAAAAAATCATAAAATTAAATAACCGCATGGAAATTTTAATCGCTTGTACATACATAATAGAAACAGCTAATTGATAAGCAAGCGGCGTTTCTAAGGTGAAAAGAGAAAGCATGGGTTTGGTAAGTAGGACCATTCCACTAACAAGAATTAATGCAAGAAGAAAACTTAGACCTGCATGATAACGACTTTCTTTTAAAGCTTGTTCGATATTTCCTTGTCCTAAAAGAGAACCTAGTAGAACGGTAATTGCATTTCCATAACCATAGACAACAAATAAGAAAATGTTGGCAATTTGATTACTAACATAATAAGCATCCATAGAATCTTTTCCTAAACTTCCAAATGCTTTTACAAATAACGTAGATCCAATTCCAAATAAGGCTTCATTAATGATAAGTGGATAAATCTTTTTAAGAATAGGGGAAACAAAAGATAATTTAAGTGAGAACATTTCTTTGAAGCTTCCAATAAAAGGTTGTTTTGTATAATATGCATGAAGAAAATATACAAGAACAGTTGTACATTGTGCGATAAAGGTACCTAAGGCAGCACCTTGCACACCAAGAGAAGGAAGAGGCCCAAATCCAAATATAAAGATATAGTTAAGAAGGGCATTTAAAATCGTACTTCCTATAGCTATTCGCAAAGAAATATGTGCTTTTTGAATACTTCGATACATATAACTAAAAGCGAATTGAATACAAGAAGGGATGTAAGAGAACATGGCAATTTGTAAATAAAGCAAACCATTTTCGACGATATAAGCATCATCCATATAAAATTGTAAAATCCCTTTTCCAAAAAAAGCTGCTAGTGAGAGCCAAAATAAACCATTGATACATGCAATTATAAGACTGAAACCAAAGGTGCGTTTTAAATTTTTATGATCTTTAGCTCCAAAAAATTGAGCTGCAAAAATACTAGAACTACCGATAGCTCCATAAGAAATCATAGAGCACAATAAATCGATTTGGGCAGCTGTACCAACAGCACTTACATGTCCAATCCAAGAAACCATGAGGGAATCGATAATTCCCATAGCACTAGATAACATTTGTTGTAGAGCTAAAGGGATAGCAACTTTT
>CAMWMY010000080.1 GCA_947175465.1 uncultured Erysipelotrichaceae bacterium
GAAAATTGATAGGCTTACAATGTAATTTCATTATAAGCCTATCCTTTATTAAAAAGAAATGATGTAAAAAAAGATTACCTTTATCACATAATTGGGAAATATTATATGCTTTTTTCAGTAATCTCATTTTAATTTTTATATCCTATTTCATTCTCTTGTTTGCTAAGTTTCTTCTAATAAACAAAAAGCTATAATTCCATAGAATCTATCTACTTCATTATAGCTTTACTCTACTACATTTTTAATTTTTTCACTTGTTCCCAAGGAAACTCTTCTCTACCGAAATGTCCATAACAAGCAGTTGCTTTATAAATTGGTCTGCATAAATCTAATTCTTTTAAAATATTGCATACATCAAAGTTAAAGTTTTGATGTATAATCGCTAAAATTTCTTCATCACTTTTCACTCCTGTGTGGAAAGTATCAATCATTATAGAAACAGGTTTTGCTTTTCCAATTGCATATGCAACTTGTATTTCACATTTACGCGCAAGTTTATTGGCGACAATATTTTTCGCAACATAGCGACAGTAATAAGCAGCACTTCTATCCACTTTCGAGGGGTCTTTCGATGAAAAACATCCTCCTCCAATTCTTCCCATACCACCATATGTATCCACAACAATTTTCCTTCCTGTTGTACCGCTATCTCCAAAAGATCCTCCTACAACAAAACTTCCACTAGGATTGATAAGATATTTAGTACGATCATCAAGGAATTTTTTATCCATCACAGGTTCAATAACTTCTCTCATAACAAGATCCGCTATTTCTGCTTGTGTTGCATGAGCAACGTGTTGTGTAGATATTACAATCGTATCAATTCTTTTCACTTGATCGTTTTCATACTCTACTGATACTTGTGTTTTCCCATCAGGCAATAAAATATCACTGTTCTTTCTTACTTCACTTAAACGTTTTGCTAAACGATGCGCATATTCAATTGCATAAGGCATAAAGTTAGGAGTATCATCACATGCATAACCAAACATGATTCCTTGATCTCCTGCTCCTAATTCTCCACCTTCATGTACAACCGCTTGATGAATTTCATTTGATTGCTTGTTTACTTTCACAAGTACTTGGTAATCTTCTTTATACCCAATTTCTTTCATCACTGCTAAAGCGATTGCTTCATAATCTAAAGATGCTTTCGTATTGGCTTCTCCATAAACTAAAATAAGCTCATCTTTAATCGTAGCTTCCACTGCCATTTTACTTGCAGGATCTTGTTTTAATGCTTCATCCAAAATACTATCCGCAATTTGATCACATATTTTATCTGGATGCCCTTCTGTAATACTCTCTGATGTAAATAAAAATTGTTTCATACAATCCTCCTATAAAAAAACCTTCTATCGAAAGAGAAGGTTTTATATGTTATATCCCATGTTCTCTTATCGCTGTTAGCATTACCACCTTGTATATACAGGTTGGCGTGGGATCCGGCGAGCTAACTCTCTACCCCAACTCTTGATAAATAGCATATCTATTAAACCATATTTATATAAAAGTTACAAGTATTTCTATCCTAATAATCTAAATATAACGTTCAAAAATATTATTTTTTGCGTTCTATACTAATGAAAATGACAAAAGAGGCTATGTAAGCCTCTTTTATATGATATGAAAGTATATATGATAAGTTTAATTTTAATATTATGATAAAATTTACATTTCATCAAAGTACCGCTTTTTAAGCAATACTTCGATGCTAGAAAAATAGAGAATTGGTAATAAAAGGAATTTAAACTAATATTATTTTCCTTTGTATGCTTTTTCTAAAATAACTACCATGTCATCAACCATTGGTAATTTAGGGTTTGCTGGTGAACATTGATCTTCATATGCTAACATCGCAACTTCATGAATATTTTCTTTCCACTCAGCTTCAGAAATTCCTTGAGCTTCAAAGTTCATTTGAATTCCTACAGTTTTTCCTAAGTTTTCACATGCTTTCGCAAAGCTTTCTACCCCTTGTTGTGGAGTTTCAGCTGGTAAGCCTAACATTTTCGCAATTTCTTGGTATTTTTCATCTGCTTTATAGTAGTTATATTTAGGCCATGTTGATAACTTACGAGGTTTTGTTCCATTGTAACGTACAATGTGTGGTAATAAAATTGCGTTTGCACGTCCATGAGGAACATGGAATTTTCCACCAATTTTATGAGCTAAAGAGTGGTTCATTCCTAGGAAAGCATTAGCAAATGCCATCCCTGCAATACAAGAAGCATTATGCATTTTTTCACGTGCTTCTGGATCATCTTTTCCATATTTTACAGAACGTTCTAAGTTTTGGAAAATAAGTTTAATCGCTTGTAACGCTAATCCATCTGTAAAATCATTTGCTAATGTTGATACATAAGCTTCTACCGCATGTGTTAATACGTCCATACCTGTATCAGCTGCAATAGCTGCTGGTAATCCCATTGTAAACATTGGGTCTACAATTGCCACTGTTGGTGTTAACGCATAGTCAGCTAATGGGTATTTTTTATTGTTTGCTTTATCTGAAATAACAGCAAATGGTGTTACCTCAGATCCTGTACCTGAAGTTGTCGCAATACAAACAAGTTTTGCTTTTTTTCCTAATTCTGGGTATTGGAAAGCACGTTTACGAATATCCATGAATTTTTGTTTCAAGTCATCGAAATTAACTTCTGGGTGTTCATAGAATAACCACATTCCTTTAGCAGCATCCATACTTGATCCACCACCCAAGGCAATAATAGTGTCTGGGCAGAATGTTGACATAATTTCAACACCTTTTTTCACAGTTGTAATATCTGGATCTGGTTCTACATCACAGAATAATTGAACAGATACTGGCTCATCTCTAAGATTTAATTGGTCAGTTATTTTATTTACAAATCCTAAATCAACCATAGAACGGTCTGTTACAATCATTACACGATGAACATCTTTCATCTGTGTTAAGTATTCAATTGAATCTTTTTCAAAATATATTTTTGAAGGAACTTTAAACCATTGCATATTGTTTCTACGTTTCCCCACTTTCTTAATATTTAATAAATTAACAGCACTTACGTTGTTTCCAACAGAGTTTCCTCCATAAGAACCACAACCTAATGTCATAGAAGGTAAGAATGCATTATATACGTTTCCTATACCACCAAAAGTAGATGGTGAATTCCAAATAACACGGATTGCTTTTACACGTTTACCGAATTCTTTTGCTAATTCTTCATTTGCTGTGTGGATCGCTCCAGAGTGTCCTAAACCGTGGAATTCTACCATTTGACAAGCTTTATTCATTCCTTCTTCAGAATCTTTTACTTTTAATAATGCTAGAACTGGTGATAATTTTTCACGTGTCATTGGTTCTTTAGATCCTACTTCTTTACATTCTACACAGATAATGTTTGTATCTTCTGGAACTTTGAACCCTGCTTCTTTCGCAATCCAAGATGCTGCTTTTCCAACAACAATTGGATTTAATTTTGCTTGTTCATAATCTTTTTCACTTTTTACACCGAACATATAAGCTTCTAACATCGCTTTTTCTTTTGCATTTGCCATGTAGACACCATATGTTTTTATTTCTTTTACAAATTCGTCATATACTTCTTGATCCAAAATAGCTGCTTGTTCAGAAGCACAAACCATTCCATTATCAAATGCTTTTGACATAACAATATCATGAGCAGCTTGACGAATGTTTGCAGTTTTTTCTACATAAGCAGGAACGTTTCCAGCCCCTACCCCTAAAGCAGGTTTTCCACATGAGTAAGCTGCTTTTACCATGGCATTTCCACCAGTTGCTAAAATAGTAGAAACTCCTTCATGGTTCATCAATGCACTTGTACCTTCCATACTTGGTTTTTCAATCCATTGAATACAGTTTTCAGGTGCTCCTGCTGCAACTGCTGCATCATATACAATTTTCGCAGCTTGAATTGAACAAGAAACAGCACTTGGGTGAAATGAAAAGATAATTGGATTTCTTGTTTTTAAACAAATTAAAGATTTAAAAATTGCTGTTGAAGTTGGGTTTGTTGTTGGTACAATTCCACATACAACTCCTACAGGGTCTGCGATTTCAGTAATTCCTGTTACTGGATCTTCATTAATAATTCCACATGTTTTTAAGTTACGCATATTGTTTACAACGTGTTCACATGCAAATAAGTTTTTAGTAGCTTTATCTTCAAAAACTCCACGCCCTGTTTCTTTTACAGCAGCTAATGCAAGTTCACCGTGTTGGTCTAAAGCAGCTACACTTGCTTTCGCAACAATATAATCTACTTGTTCTTGGTTTAACTTTCTAAATTCTTCTAAAGCTTTTAAACCATTTTGAACTAATTGATTAACTTCAGCTTCTGGAGTTAATGTGTTTTCTGTTTTTTTCTCTTGGTTCTTTGTCATAGTATCCTCCCAATATTAATTTGTGATTATTTTCACTTGTTGTGCACATGCTTATATTAACATATTCAAATTCATGTTTCAATACATTTGTTAAAAAAATCACAAATTTTTATATAAACCATTATTTTCTATTCATTATTTTCATTTTTTATACAAAAGTTCATAAAAAAAGCCATATGAAATGAACCCCATTATTTGGATACCCCAATAAAGGAGGGTCATTTTTATTATGGCAAAACTTACAAAAGAACAAAAAAGAGGATTCTATAGCAAGTGGAAAGAAGAATATCTACTATGAAGCGAAAAAATAACTTAAATAAAAAATATGATACTTAAGAGGAAAATATCCAACAAATTTAGTTCACTTCAATTTAATAAAGTATCCTCCTGTTTTTTTGGATCCTTTATATTCAATATGTTTATGTATCTTTCTTTTTATTGAGTTTCTTATTTGATTTTCATTTACTTGGATATCACTATTTGTTAAATTTCGTAAGATATCTGGAACTTTAATTCCAGGTTGATTATATATAGCTTTTAATATTATTAAATCTAATTCATTTATTTGGTCATTTATTTGGTCATTTTCTGAATAATTTAAATTTGGTAAAGTAACATAGAAAAAATTTTCCGTAGCTTCAAATACTGGTTGTATTACTTCATTTTTATAAGCATCAAATGTTCTTGGTATCCCCGTTCCAAAATTTTCAATCAGTCCAAGTTTATCAAAAATATTTACTAATTTATGATTACGATAAGTCTGTGTTCCTTTCATAATTTCATCCATAGAGGCATTAAATATTCCTCCTGGACTAGTAATTTTACATTTATCTTCAAAAAACTCTATCTTAATATTTGATCGAATAAAATAGTCAGCATGTACAAAAGCATTTAAAATCATCTCTCTTAATGATGCACCAGGATAAGAAACAATTTCTTTTCTTTTAAAACTTTTGATATCAATTTTTGCACAAACATCATTAAGCCTATCAGCCTGTTCCTTTACATGATAAAACAAATCAATGAGTGAACCCGTAAATTGTTTCTTCAATTTAAAATTTCTATCTTTGTCATATTCAGTAACTTTTACCGTAACATCAGATTGATCAGATAAGATAAAGCCTACATTAGTAAATTTATCTAATGAATTTTTGATTCCTAAAGAAAATATATTTCTTTCAGTGAATTCCATTCCATTTTGAGTAAATGCTCTTGTTAAAGCATTAAAAGATAAATTTTGTTCTTCTGAAATATCACTTTCGTAAATATAGTTTTTAGAGGACATAATCATTCTAAGTATTTCATCTTCATTTGCTTTCCTAATACTTCGACCTACTCTTTTATAAACTCCTGCAGGTTTAGTCCCTTTCTCTATTAAATAATAAGGCTTATCTTTTCCTTCATTAACTTCAATTACCAATATCCCATCATCATTAAAATAGTGCTTAATTAAATGTGAGGGTAATGGATATATGGTATCTTGTAACCAATTAGCTACTTTAGTATCAATAAAATCCTTATCTTCTTCTTGAAACGGAGTAAAAATACTACCATCATCTTCTACACCAACCAAGATAGTTCCATTCATTGTATTCAAAAAAGCTACAATCTCTTTCTTTACAGCATCTGTAAGTTCTCTTTTAAGCTCAATATTATCTTTTTCTTGATACATAATGATTTCCCTTTCATATATTTATTTAGTCACTATTCACAATATATATTTTAATATATGAACTACTAAATCAAAAGAACATTATAAATAGTAAACACTATAT
>CAMWMY010000081.1 GCA_947175465.1 uncultured Erysipelotrichaceae bacterium
ATAGTATAGGACTTCTTGTTATATGTATGGTAATGATTTTTATTACAGGATATTTGAGTAAGTTATTTATACAGGCGAAGAAGCAGAAATATTGTGTACAACGATTATATGGGTATAGTTTCTTTGATCGTTATCGTGTACTTTTATTCAAGCATATAGTCATAACACTTACCGTTATGATAATAGCTGCTATATTAAGTCCACAAATTATGCAATTAGAATATTCTGCAATTTCTATGCTTATTATCTTTTTATTACTATGTCTTGATATATTGATTTTAAGTATATCTATAAAAAGATATGAAAGAAAAAGTATATCGCAAATCGTGAAAGGAGAATAAAGATGAACGCTATCACATTAAAAAATATTCATAAGTCATTTCATAATACAAAGATTTTATGCGACTTCTCCATGGAAGTTAAAGAAGGAGAAATGGTTGCTATTACTGGAGGATCAGGAAGTGGAAAAACAACCTTATTAAATATTCTTGGATTAATTGAGAAAGCTGATCAAGGAAGTGTATGTATTTTTAAAGAAGAAAATCTTCGTCCAAATACGAAAAAAGCAGAAGTTGTGATAAGAGATTCGATTGGATATTTATTTCAAAATTATGCTTTGATTGATAATGAGAGTGTAGAAGATAATCTAAAGATTGGTTTAAAATATGTAAAACCAAAAGAAAAGCATAAAAAGATGATTAAAGAAGTATTACATAGTGTAGGGCTAGAAGGCTATGAGCATCGCAAAATTTATGAGCTTTCTGGTGGAGAACAGCAACGTGTTGCGATTGCTAGAGTGATGTTGAAGCCTTCCAAGCTTATCTTAGCTGATGAGCCAACAGGATCTTTGGATCCTCAAAACAGAGATATGATTTTGAGTCTTTTGGATAAGCTACATGCTATGGGAAAGACGATTGTCATTGTGACTCATGATGATGCTGTAGCTAATCATTGTCAAAGAAAAATTATCTTAACGAAAAACAATTAAAAAATATTCTTTTTTAAATAAAAGAGTTGTAATAAAAAAATTAGATGTTATAATGATAGAGATAAAAGAGGTCCTTTAATATAATCCAGAGAGGTTATAAAGGTAAGAAAGAAAGAGTACTTTAAAGAAGGTCCTTTTGCGTATGCAAGGACCTTTTTTTGAATAAAGAGGAGGATTTATATGAATTCTAATAATATATTAACTATGAATGATTTATCGGTTAATGACATCATGAAGATTCTTCATGATGCTATGTTATTTTCTAATTCTCAAAAAGATTGGCAACTATCGAAGTCTCGACTTGTTGCTAATCTTTTTTTTGAACCTAGTACAAGAACCCATTATGCTTTTTTAAGTGCACAGCATCAATTAGGATGTAAAGCGGTGAATTTTATGGAAGAAACAAGTTCAGTAAAAAAAGGGGAATCGTTATATGATACTGTAAAAACATTTGAAATGCTTGGATATGAAGCTGTTGTGATAAGACATCCACAAGATCAATATTTTCAACAATTACAAGGAGTGCATATTCCTATTATCAATGCAGGAGATGGATGTGGAAATCATCCAAGTCAATGCTTGCTTGATTTGTTAACAATTTATCAAGAATTTCAAACTTTTCAAAATATAAATCTCTTTATTGTAGGGGATATTAAACATTCAAGAGTTGCACATTCGCTTATTGAAACATTACAAAGATTAGGTGGGAATGTTCGCTTAGGTGGGCCTAAAGAATGGGTAGATCAAGAAGAGCTTTATATGGATATTGATCAAGGAGTTGCTTGGGCGGATGCTGTTATGATGTTGCGTATTCAAAGAGAAAGACATACAACTATTACTCATCAGAAGAAAGAAGATTATTTACAAATGTATGGACTTACGCAAGAGCGTGTTCAAAAGATGAAACCCCATGCCATTATATTGCATCCAGCTCCTGTGAATCGTGGGGTGGAAATAGAAGATTGTTTGGTAGAACATGAAAAATCACGTATTTTCAAACAAATGGAAAATGGTGTACTTATACGAAAAGCATTATTTAAGAAAATATTTCAAGAGGAGTTTTAAGCTATGTATGTAATTAAAAATGCCAAAATTGTTACAAGAGAAAATGAAACGAAAATTCAAGATCTTCTTATCGAAGAAGGGAAGATTAAACGTATAGCGGATCATATCATTGCTTCAGAAAAAGTGTATGATGCTTGTCACCAGCTTGTACTTCCAGGTGGTGTTGATGTGCATGTACATTTAAGAGAGCCAGGTTTTTCACATAAAGAAACGATATGTTCTGGAAGCAAGGCTGCAGCTAAAGGGGGATATACAACCATTATGGCTATGCCTAATGTTCTTCCTTATCCTGACCATGTAGAAGTTGTAAAACAATATCAAAAGAAATTGCAAGAGGATGCGGTTGTTAATGTCATTCCTTATGCTTGTATTACAGAGCAAGAAAAAGGGAAAGAGTTAGTAGATATGAAGGCATTGAAAGAGCAGTGTGGTATTTATGCTTTTTCTGATGATGGAGTAGGTGTACAAAATGATAGCATTATGAAAGAGGCACTACAAATGGCTTATGAACAAGATGTTATGCTTGTTGCTCATACCGAAGATATGCGCTTTCGTAAACCTAAAGCCTGTGTACATGAAGGAAGCAATGCTAAACGTCATGACTGGGTAGGAATCCCAAGTGAATGTGAATGGGTAGCTGTAGAACGTGATTTACAATTAGCTTTAGAAACGAAAGCAGCTTATCATATTTGTCATATGAGTACGAAAGAAAGTGTTGCTTTACTTCGAAAATATAAAGCACTAGGAGCAAATGTAAGTGGAGAAGTCACAACACATCATTTATTACTGAATGAAGAAAGTGTGGTTGATCCAAGTTATAAAATGAATCCACCTTTACGCTCAAAAGAAGATCAAGAAGCATTAATCCAAGGGTTACTTGATGGAACAATTGATTTTGTAGCTAACGATCATGCACCTCATACAGAAGAAGAAAAAAGTGTAGCTATGGATAAAGCTCCTTTTGGAGTTGTAGCTTTAGAAACAAGCATTCCTTTGTTGTATACCTATTTTGTGAAGCAAGGAAAGATGTCATTAGAGATGTTTCAAAATGTAATTTCTTCTTATCCAGCAAAGCGTTTTGGGTTTTCAACGAAAGGTTGTCTTGCAGAAGGCTATGATGCTGATCTGATTGTTTTAAGTGAGGAATATCGAAAAATTGAGAAAAAGAAGTTTGTATCGATGGGAAAAAATACACCTTTTGAAGGGTTAGAATGTCAAGGATTTGTATGTATGACAATGGTAAATGGAGACATTGTTTATGAAGAAGGAGGGAAAGCGAAATGAAAAAGAAAAGGCTTTTAATTTTAGAAAGTGGACATGTATGGGAAGGAGAAGCTTTCGGTGGCGATCATTATGAAGTTGGAGAAATTGTATTTAATACAAGTATGACAGGGTATCAAGAAATTATTAGTGATTTATCTTACTGTGGGCAAATTGTAGTTATGAGTTATCCGATGGTTGGAAATTATGGGATGAATGGAGAAGATTTTGAAAGTATCCATCCTGCTATTTTTGGTTTTGTTGTAGGAGAGCACTGTGAAAGAGTAAGTCATTATCGAAGTACATGGACTCTTGATGAATATTTAGCAGCGAAAGGTATTCCAGGTATTTCAGGTATTGATACAAGAGAACTTATTAAAGTGATTCGTACCTTAGGAGTTATGAAGGCTGTTATGGCAGATGAGGGAAGCGATGTTGAAGCGATTGTGGAAATGTTAAAAACATATAAGATGCCAACCAATCAAGTAGAAATGGTTTCAACGAAAAAAGTATTTCAAATTCCAAATCATGGAGAACATGTTGTACTTATGGATTTTGGAGTAAAAAGTGGAATTATTCGTGAATTGAGTCAACGTCATATGAAGGTTACTGTGGTTCCTTATAATACAAGTGCTAAAGAAATTTTAGCTTTCCAACCAGATGGGGTTTTATTGAGCAATGGTCCAGGGGATCCAAAAGATCTTCCTGAGGTTATTCAAACGATACAAGAATTGATGGGGAAAGTTCCTATTTTCGGGATTTGTTTAGGTCACCAATTAATTGCTCTTGCATGTGGTGGCGATACCATGAAGTTAACATTTGGGCATCGTGGAGGAAATCATCCTGTGTTAAATCTTGTGAACAATCAAGTTGAGATAACTTCACAAAATCACTCTTATGCGGTAGATACAGAAAGTTTAGAAGGTACAGGTTTACAAGTTACACATAAGGCGTTGCACGATGAAAGTGTTGAAGGATTAGCACATAGCAAGTATCCTATTTATTCAGTTCAATATCATCCAGAAGCAAGTTGTGGACCGATGGATGCGAATGGATTATTCGATGAGTGGCAAAAGATTATGAAGCAAATAAAGGAGGATAACGAAAATGGCAAAAAGAAATGATATTAAAAAGATTATGGTAATTGGTTCTGGACCGATTATTATAGGGCAAGCAGCAGAATTTGATTATGCAGGAACACAGGCATGTCAATCTTTAAAAGAAGAGGGTTATGAAGTTGTTTTACTAAATTGTAATCCAGCAACGATTATGACTGATAAAACAATTGCTGATCAAATTTATATCGAACCTTTAACTTTAGAGTTTGCTAGTCGTATTATTCATAAAGAGAAACCAGATGCTATTTTAGGGACCTTAGGGGGACAAACAGGATTAAATTTAGTTGTTGAATTAGCTAAATCAGGAATTTTAGAAGCTAATGGAGTTACGATTTTAGGAACGAGTTTAGAAGCTATTGAAAAAGCAGAAGATAGAGAAAAATTTAAACAATTAATGTTAGAAATTAATGAACCAATTCCTGAGAGTACAATTGTTCATACATTAGAAGAAGCTTGTTTGTTTGCGGATAAAATTGGTTATCCAGTTGTTGTTCGTCCTGCTTTTACATTAGGAGGAACTGGTGGAGGATTTGCCACAACGAAAGAAGAGCTTACCGATATTGTAATGAATGGATTAAAGGCTTCTCCGCTTCATCAATGTTTGATTGAAAAAAGTATTGCAGGTTACAAAGAAATTGAATATGAAGTAATGTGTGATGAGCAAGGTCATGCGATTGTTGTATGTAATATGGAAAATATCGATCCAGTAGGAATTCATACAGGAGATAGTATGGTCGTGGCACCAGCACAAACTTTATGTGATCGAGAACATCAAATGTTACGAAATGCAGCCTTAAAAATTATTCGTTCTTTACATATTTATGGGGGATGTAATGTACAATTTGCCCTGGATCCTCAATCTTTTACATACTATGTAATTGAAGTGAATCCACGTGTTTCTCGTTCGAGTGCATTAGCTAGTAAAGCTACTGGATATCCGATTGCGAAGATTGCAGCTAAAATTGCTTTAGGGATGAACTTATCAGAAATTATGAACCCTGTTACAAAAGTAAGCTATGCATGCTTTGAGCCAAGTATTGATTATATTGTAACGAAGTTACCGCGTTTTCCTTTTGATAAGTTTCAAAGTGCAGATCGCCGCTTAGGAACGCAAATGAAAGCTACTGGGGAAGTTATGGCGATGGGAAGAAACTTTGAAGAAAGTTTACTTAAAGCAGTACGCTCTTTAGAAATGAAAGTGGATCATATTGAGTTAGCATCACTTGATAACGAGAATGAAGAAGCGTTATGGGCGAAAGTAATGCAGCAAGATGATGAGCGACTTTATGCAATTATGGCACTTATTCGTCTTGGTGTATCTATTAAAGAAATACATGAACAAACAAAAATTGATGAATTCTTCTTGTACAAATTTGAACATATTTATGCGTTAGAACAAGAATTAGCAGCACATAAAGAATGTATGGAAACATTAAAAAAAGTGAAAAAATATGGTTTCTGTGATGCTGTTATTGGACGTATGTGGAATATGGATGCCAAAGCAATTTATGAATTACGTAAAAAGCATGGTATCATTCCTACTTATAAAATGGTAGATACGTGTGCTGGGGAATTTGAAAGTGCTACTCCTTATTTTTATTCCACGTATCAAAAAGAGAATGAAAGTGTGCGCAGTGATCGAAAAAAAGTTGTGGTATTAGGATCTGGACCTATTCGTATTGGACAAGGAATTGAATTTGATTATGCAAGTGTACATTGTGTTCAAA
>CAMWMY010000082.1 GCA_947175465.1 uncultured Erysipelotrichaceae bacterium
TTAAAAAGGAAATTAATTTATACTAGTATTTCATTTTTATGAATACTTTTCTTTTACTTCTTTTCTTCCTCTTTTTTTCATATACTTTTTTTAGAGGTGATGAGATGTTTTCCAATAAATGTCGATTACTTACATGTGAAGTGTTCGCACTCGTATTTGTTGGTGTGATTATGGTAGGTTCAAGTTCGCGTGTATGGGCAGAGGCGAAGTTTGGAGATGCGATGTATTTTATGAGTCGGCAAGCAGTTTTTGCTATTATTGGTTGTTTTATTATGTGGGCTGCTTCTAAAATAAACTTAAAAAAAATAAGACCGCACGCAAAACGTATTTTTATTTTATGTGTGATTGCTTTATTACTTGTTTTAGTACCAGGGATAGGGGTTGCTAGAAATGGGAGTCGTAGTTGGTTTGGAATAGGGTCTTTTCTTATACAACCTTCAGAATTCTTTAAAATTGCAATTATTATTTATATTGCAGATCATTTAGCTAATCGTTATCGTGTGAAATCGTTTAAGCGTGATTTATTGTTTCCAGGATTTTTGACTATGTTAGGTTTTGGACTTATTTTATTACAACCTGATTTTGGAAGTGGCATTGTTATGGTATGTAGTATCGTTGTAATGGTACTAGCTGCAGATTCACCTATTCATTATTTTGTAAGAGTAGGAATTTTAGGTGCTGCAGGTTTAGGTGGACTTATTTTATCTGCTCCATATCGTTTAGCACGTATTACTTCATTTATTAATCCTTGGGAAGATCCTTTAGGAGCAGGATTTCAAATTATTCAATCTTTATTTGCAATTTCTCCAGGAGGAATTTTAGGTGTTGGTTTTGATCAAAGTATGCAGAAACATTTTTATCTTCCAGAACCACAAACAGACTTTATTTTTGCTATTTATGCAGAAGAGTTTGGTTTTTTAGGCTGTCTTTTATTAATTGGTGTATTTTTAATGGTGATTTATGAAGGAGTAAAAATTGCTATGCATGCAAATGATCCTTATTTATGTTATATTGCTATAGGACTCATCTCTTTATTTGCTATTCAAGTAATGATTAATTTAGGAGTTGTTGTAGGTTTATTTCCAGTAACAGGAATTACATTGCCATTTATTTCTTATGGAGGAAGTTCTTTATTAGTTATGATGGGAAGTATGGGATTATTGATGAGTATTGCAAATACACAATAAATTGTAATGGAAAAGATACGCATTTATGAAGATGCATGCTATAATAGAAAAATAAGGAGTGATGACATGAGGTTATTATTTGTTACTGGTGGTACAGGTGGACATATTTATCCTGCTTTGGCATTAGCAGATTATATAAAAAAGCAAGAAAGTGATGTGGAAATTTTATTTGTCGGTAATCATAATCGCATGGAAGCACAAGAAGTACCTAAGCATGGCTATGAATTTGTAGGCCTTCATGCAAGTGGCTTAGCAGGGAGCTTTACAAAGAAAGCAAAAGCAATTATCCTTATGTTAAAAGCTTATCGACAATCGTCATCATTATTAAAAAAATACAAGCCTGATGTTGTTATCGGTTTTGGTGGTTATGTGAGTGCTCCTGTTATGTATGCAGCTTATAAAAAGAAAATACCAACACTTATTCATGAGCAAAACTCAGTAGTAGGGGTTGCTAATAAAATGGTAGCGAAATATGTAGATAAAATTGTTATTTGTTATCAGAAATGCTTTGATGTCTTTGATAGGCAGAAAACACTTTTATTAGGAAATCCTCGTGCCAGTATGGCCATGCAAAGTTCTTTTAATGAGGCCTATTTTCAATCATTAGGCTTATCTTTAAAGAAACCTCTTATATTGATTGTCATGGGCTCTTTAGGATCTTCAAGTATCAATACATTAATGAAAGATGTATTGCCTACTTTGAAGAAAGAATATCAAATATTATATGTAACTGGTAAACAAAATTACAAGGAAATGAGTACACATAATTATGGTGATCATATTAAGGTAGTTGATTACATTGATCAGCTTTCGATTATCCAGCATGTTGACTTGATGATCTGTAGAGCAGGGGCAACTACACTAGCAGAGATAACGGCTTTAGGAAAACCAAGTATTGTAATCCCAAGTCCTTATGTTGCGCATAATCATCAATTTTATAATGCAAGTGTACTAGTTGATCATAAAGCAACTTTTATGATCGAAGAAAAAGATTTGAATGCGCATAATTTGAAAGATAAAATAGAGCAAATTATGCAAAATGATCAGCTTCGTAAGCAGATGGGAGAGGGAGCTAAAAAGTTAGGGTTTCCAAATGCTTGTCAAGATATATATACATTAATAAAGCAAATGAAAAAAAGGTGAAGAGAATGAAACTATTAGAAAAATTAAGTGTTTATGGTGATGTAGAATATCAAGAACCTTTATCTAAACATACTACTTATCGAATTGGAGGAAAAAGTAGATATTTTATTTATCCTAAAAATATAATGTGTTTAATGTCTATTTTGGATATTTTAAAAGAAGAAAAAATAACTTTTAGAATGTTAGGAAAAGGATCTAATATTTTATGTGCTGATGAAGATTATGATGGCGCTATTCTTTGTTTAGATCGTTATTTTAATGAATTTTATTTTGAAGAAGATGGAACATGTGTAGCACAAGCAGGAACAAGTATTATTTTGCTTGCACATGAAGCGATGAAAAAATCTTTTAGCGGCTTAGAGTTTGCAAGTGGGATTCCAGGAACAGTTGGAGGAGCTGTTTTTATGAATGCTGGTGCATATCGAAGTGATATAGGAAGCATACTAACAAAGGTATTTGTTCTCAAAGATGGTATTTGTACATGGATGACCAAAGAAGAGTTGGCTTTTCAGTATCGTCATTCCATTTTCCAAGAATATCGTCATTGGATTATCCTAGGAGTTGAATTAAAGCTAACACATGGGGATCAAAAAGAAATTCGTGATCTTATGGATTCTCGAAGAAAAAGAAGAATAGAAGCACAGCCACTTGATAAACCATGTGCAGGAAGTGTGTTTCGAAATCCTCCAAATGGGCAAGCATGGGAACTTATTGAGCGTATAGGATATCGTGGAAAGCAAGTAGGTGGAGCTAAGGTATCTGAAAAACATGCGAACTTTATTATAAATACAGGTGATGCAAAGGCACAAGATGTAATCTCTCTTATTACGATGATTCAAAAAGAAGTGAAACAACAATTTGATATTGATTTAATTACGGAAGTAGAGAAGTTTAATTGGAAACAATAGAAGATATCGTACAAGAGTCGATTGGAAAATCATCTAATCGAGGAAAAAGTAAAAAAGAGAGAAGAAAAAAGAAACGGAAAAAGATACGCTATATCGTTTTTTCCCTTATTCTATGCTTTGGAGTATTTTATTTTATTTCAGATTATGCAAAAGTAAAAAGATTGTATGTAACAGGAAATCGATTTTATGACACAAATGAAGTTCTTTCGATTGCCAATCTTTCTTATGAAACACGTTATGCATTAACACCTGGCTTTTACATAAAATGGAAGTTGGAAAGAGATCCTTTGATCCAACAAGCAAATGTTACAGTTAATTGGAATGGTACGATTGCAATCCAAGTAGTAGAAGAAACAATTTTTGGCTATATAGTGAATAATGATGGACAAGCATTTGCCATATTAAAAGATGGAAAGAAGCATGAGATTCAAAAAGAACAATTGGAAAGTATTGTTCATTACCCTCTTATTTCAGGATTAAGTGATGAAAATCTTACTTTATTAGCTAAATCTTTTATGAATGCTGAAAATCCAATCAAAGATAAATATCTTTCAATGATTTCAGAAATACGCCCTTATGCTACAAGTTATGATGCCAATATGCTACAATTAGTTATGCAAGATGGAAATGTTATTTATAGTTCTTATGCAGGACTTGGATTATTAAATTATTACACTAGTGTTTTAGAGCGATTAAATAGTACACATGTATGTCTTATTGTACAAGAATCTACGAATAGTATTATTTCTACAGAATGCCCTTCTTAAGGCTAGGAATAGAAATCCTTAGGTATTCTTTGCTTTCTAAGTAATATTTGATATAATGAATTTGATATAAGGAGGAAAATTATGTCAATTAGTAAAAGTACACAATTTGGGAACATTCATGTTTCTATTGATGCTATAGCTTCTTTAGCAGGAGGTGCTGTTACAGAATGTTATGGTGTTGTAGGAATGGCATCTCAAAAATTAGTGAAAGATGGAATTGCAGAGCTATTAAAAAGAGATAACTATGCCAAAGGTGTAGTTGTTCGTCAAAAAGAAGATGCTTTGGAATTAGATTTATATATTGTAGTATCCTATGGGGTAAAAATTTCAGAAGTTGTAAATGAAGTTCAAAAAAAGGCAAAATATATGCTAGAAAAATCATTGGAATTAGACTTTCGTACAATTAATGTTTATGTACAAGGTGTAAAGGTAATAAAGTAGGTAAGATATATGAAAACAATAAATGGACAATTATTTAAAAAGATGTTGGAGTCAGGTGCGAATCATTTAGTCAATGAATATACAAAAATTGATGCATTAAATGTATTCCCAGTACCTGATGGCGATACTGGAACGAATATGTCTTTAACATTTAACGCTGGTGTAAAAGATGCATTAGCATGTGATTTTGAAGATGTAAGCTCAATTGCGAAAGTATTATCCAAAGGTCTTTTAATGGGAGCAAGAGGAAATTCAGGTGTCATTACATCGCAAATTTTCAGAGGGCTTTACCAAGGTGTAGAAGGAATGCAAGAAGTGAATGGTTTGCAATTAGCGAATGCTTTTGTACAGGGATCACGTGTAGCCTATAAAGCGGTTATGCGCCCAGTAGAAGGAACCATCCTTACAGTTATTCGTGAAGCTGCAGATTATACATTTGCATATGCAAGTGGTATAGAGAATATTACTTGTTTGCAAGTAATAGATAAAATAGTAGAAGAGGCAAAAGCTTCTTTACAACGTACACCAGATTTACTTCCTGTGTTAAAAGAAGTAGGTGTTGTAGATAGTGGAGGAGCAGGTCTAGTTACTATTTTAGAAGGTTTTCAATCAGCACTTCATGGGAAAGTAATTGAAAAAAATGAACAAGTTTCTTTACAATCTGTAGCAGGAGCTGAGATGAAAAGTGAAGAATTTGGATATTGTACAGAATTTATTATTCGTCTAAGTGAACAATCTTTAAAAACATTTAAAGAGGAAAACTTAAAAAATGCACTGGCTAGAATAGGAAATTCAATTGTTTGTGTACAAGATGATGATCTTGTAAAAGTACATGTTCACACACTTACTCCAGGAGATGCTCTAAATTTAGGACAACGTCATGGAGAATTTGTAAAATTAAAAATTGAAAATATGCAAGAGCAACATGAAAATATTATCATGCATGCAGAAATGCAAAAAGAAGAGCAGAAAAAAAGCAAGTATGCGATTATTAGTGTAGCAGCTGGTGATGGGTTAAAAGATATGTTCACTGATCTTAGAGTTGATTATGTTATCAGTGGTGGACAAACAATGAATCCTTCTACGGAAGATTTTGTAGAAGCAATTCGTAAAGTACATGCTGAGCATATCTTTGTTCTTCCTAACAACTCAAATATTATTTTAGCAGCTCAACAAGCAGCTAGTGTATGTGAAGAAGAAAATATTTATGTAATTCCAACAAAATCGATTCCACAAGGATTAAGTGCTTGTATTATGTTTAATCCAGAGGTTGATTTTGAAAGCAATATAAAAGAAATGGAACAAGCTGTTTCGGCTGTTAAAACGGGGCAAGTAACTTATGCTATTAAAGATACGACATTTGAAGGACTTGCTATTACTGCTGGAGATTACATGGGAATCAAAGAAAAAGATATTGTTGTAAGTACACCAGATAAACTAATGGCTACGAAAACATTATTAGATAATATGGTGAGTGAAGAAAGCGAAATCATTACTTTAATTTATGGTGAAGATGTAACTAAAGAAGAAGTAAGCCAGATAGAAGCTTATATTCAAGAAAAATTTGATGTAGAAGTAGAAATTAATGAAGGAAAACAACCAGTATATTCTTTCATTATTGGAGTAGAATAAATCATAGGCTCTACAATAT
>CAMWMY010000083.1 GCA_947175465.1 uncultured Erysipelotrichaceae bacterium
GTTTTGGGACAAAATCAATTTCGTTACATTAAGACATTATCATTTTCGATTCATATAAAAAATATAATGTAAAATAAAAAGTATTGACATTGCATTTTAAATCGTTTATATTTTAGATGAACAAAAAAAATAGAGGTAGCGATGTATCAGAGTACTAGCTGGAGTTGGCAAACAAAGAAGGCTAGGAAAGGTAATCATCGCCGAAAGTTATAAATTGGCAAATTTATAACTTGGGGTTATGGGAAATACCTATAACACTCCTTCCTATAAGAAGGGCGCTATTAATAACTCATTATATCTTGAGTCATGTTAATAGCATGACTTTTTTTTGTGAAGATGAGAAAGAAAGGGTGTAGATGATGAAAAAAATTCTTATCTTATGGATATCATTGATATTATTTGGATGTAGTTATAGTGCGGATACGCAAGTAGAGTATCAGGATACATTTGTAGTTGGAATGGAGTGTAATTATGCACCATTTAACTGGATGGATGTTGATGCTAATGATACGAATGCGAAAACTGCTGATGGAGGATATTGTGATGGTTATGATGTGCAAATTGCTAAAAAAATTGCACAATATCTTCAAAAAGAGCTTGTTATTCGTAATTTAGAGTGGGATTCTTTAGAACCAAGTTTAAATTCTAATAGTATTGATGCGATTATTGCAGGTATGAGTGCTACTGAAGAACGACGTAAAAATGCAGATTTTACAGATCCTTATTATACTTCAGACATGGTTATGATTGTTCGTAAAGATAGTGTTTATGCAAATGCTACTTCGTTAGAAGATTTTAGAGGGGCTACTGTACAAGGGCAATTAAATACGATGTATGATGAAATCATTGATCAAATACCAGAAGTAAATCATGCACAACCATTAGAGAGTTATTCTTATTTAATTGCAGGTTTATTAAGTGGATCAGTAGATGCTTTAACAGCAGAAACACCAGTAGCGCTAGGAGCCGTAGCTACTCAACCAAGTTTATCAATTGTGCATTTTGAAAAGGGAAAAGGGTTTCAAATTGATCCTTCTCAAACAAGTGTATCTATTGGTGTGAAAAAAGGAAATAGCGATTTATTAGCAGGTATTCAAAAAGCCTTAAATACTATATCTGAGGAAGAAAGAATACAACTTATGGAAGAAGCAACAAGTAGACAACCTGCACAAATAGAGGATGCGGGAAACCTTTTACAAGATAGTTGGTCTGTTTTTATGAAATATAAGGATTTATTCATAAAAGGGATTATTAATACACTGATTGTAGCTTTTGTAGGAACAATTGTAGGGCTATGTATCGGGTTATTTGTTGGAGGAATACGTTTTATCACAGGAAAAAGTGATTTACATGAGCGCCGTTTCTTTCATAAAATTATATATACTATAACTAGTATATATGTAGAAGTATTTAGAGGTACTCCTATGCTTGTACAAGCCATGTTTTTACACTTTACTATTTTTAATCCGATGTTTCATTGGAGTGGGATGCAATCTGCGATGGTAATTATTTCAATGAATACAGGAGCTTATATGGCAGAAATTATACGTTCAGGAATTCAAGCGGTTGATAAAGGTCAAACAGAAGCAGCAAGAAGTATTGGAATGAATAGTATACAAACAATGTTTTATATTGTTCTACCACAAGCAATTAAAAATTCTTTCCCATCTATAGGAAATGAATTTGTTGTTAATATTAAAGATAGTTGTGTATTAAATAGTATTACTTTTTCAGAATTATTTTTAGTAGCTGTTAAAGTACAAGGGGCAACTTTTAGTTATGCTGAACCATTCTTCATTGTTGCTATTATATACTTTATATTAACCTTTACAACAACAAGAATTTTAGGTATGTTAGAATATCGTTTAAATCATAAAAAATCAAGTTATCCTGCTTCTGTAAGCGACCATGATATGAATGTATTAAAATAAGAGGAGAGTCATATGGAAAAAATATTGGAAGTTAAACATTTACGTAAGAGTTTTGGTAATCTTGAAGTTTTAAAAGATATCCATTTTGATGTAGCCAAAGGAGAAGTTGTGACTATTATAGGATCTAGTGGAAGTGGAAAATCTACGATGTTACGTTGCCTAAATCTTTTAGAAAAACCTGATGATGGTACGATTCTTTACCATGGCAAAGATATTGTAAAAGGTGAATTAAATGTAAATGAGCACCGTTCACATATAGGGATGGTATTTCAAAATTTTCATTTATTTAACAATAAAAATGTACTTGAAAACTGTGTAATTGGACAAGTAAAAGTATTAAAGAAAAGTCGTGAAGATGCAGAAAAAACAGCTAAATTTTTTCTTGAAAAGGTAGGGATGGAAAAATTTATGTATGCTAGTAGCACACAGTTATCAGGAGGGCAAAAGCAAAGAGTTGCGATTGCACGTGCTCTTTGTATGGATCCTGAGATATTATTGTTTGATGAGCCAACGAGTGCTTTAGACCCAGAAATGGTAGGGGAAATTTTAGAAGTAATGAAGACACTTGCCAAAGAAGGGTTGACGATGGTTATTGTAACGCATGAAATGCAATTTGCAAAAGATGTTTCTACGCGAATTGTATTTATGGATAAAGGGATTATTGCTGAGGAAGGGAAACCTGAAGAATTATTTGAACATCCAAAGCATGAAAGATTAAAAGAATTTTTATATCGTTATCGTTTAAGCAACTAATTTAGTTGCTTTTTTAATTTTTATAAATAGAAGTAGTAGCTAAAAGTTCTTTATGGAGAGGAAGGAGAATAGGTGATTTGTGCAATACATAATAAAATAGCTGTAATACTTGAGAATAAAATTTCTACAAGAGAATTAATCATACCGTAATAAAAAATGATAAATATGCAAATAAACAGTAAGCTTTGGAAGATAAAGAAAAGATAACGAAATATTTTTTTATGAGATAAAGTTAGTTGAAATAAAATAAAGAAAGTGATGAAGATAAAAGGAATAGTACCGATAAAAGCTGTATAAATATGGCATTGAGATAAAAAAGGATAAAGTTCAGGATGATAGGGGAGAAGGATACTTATTATCATTAATATACAGCTAGAAAAAAGAAGATAGTTCCATTGAACAGGTAGTACTTGTATCTTTTTTAAAAGAGAATAATTCATAAAATAAAAATAGGAGATACTTAAGCAGCCCCATAAATACATAAGGTATTGGTGTCCAATAATATTTCCTATGTACGATATGTTTTCATAAAAAATATTAGCAAAAGAAGAAAGATAAATTCCTAAAGCAGGGAGAATAAAAAAGGCGATACTCACTTTTATAAAATATAAAAAATTAGATTTAGAAAGCATGATAACCTCCATAGTGATATTAAAATAGCACTCTTTTTTTAGAAAGTCAATGTGATAAAATTAGAAAAACTTTATTTTTAATAGGAATGTTTTAGATATATACGTATATAAGGATAGAGCGTTGCAAAGGAGTGGATATTGTGAATGAAAGATTGTATTCATCATCTTCAAGTTCGTGATCAAAAATTAGAATTATATATGCATACACCACAAGATATTCATGAATATCAGCTTCTTCTTATTCAAAAAGAAACTTGCTGTTTATGTTTAGAGCGCTCTTTAAAGAAGAAAGAATTGTTAATTTGCGATGTATCTGCATATTGTAGTTTATTGGAATATTTAAAGTATGTAAAATTTCAAGAACAACAATTTATATTTTTATGTACACAATTATTGGAGACTATGAAAGTATTAATGAATGATAAAGCTATGTATTTAGATATTCGCTATATTTTTATAGAAAATACAACAGGTGTGTTGAAATTTTTATGTATCCCTATTGTAAATTATTCTTATGAAGGAAAAGAGCTCCATCATTTTTTATATGGATTGGTAAAAGAAGTTCAAGTAGATAAAGCATATATATTATTAGGAGTTCTTGTACAGGCTTTAAAAAAACCAGAAATTAGCTTGACTGATCTTTTAAAAGAAATTTATGAACATATAAAGAGACAGAAATCATTTCCTCTTTTTCATAAATATAGCAAAAGAAAAAAGGATGTATCTTTTAATCTACCATATCCTATTCAATTTTTATCTTATGAAAAAGATAAAAAGTATGCTTATTTAAAAAATGAAAAGCAGTCTATATATCTTACACATGAAGAAGGAGTTCTAGGACGTAGTTCAACTTGTGATTATGTATTAGAGGATACTCATATTTCTAAACAACATGCATGTATTATTTGGAAAAACTACCAATATTATGTCAAAGACTTATACTCTAAAAATGGCACATGGTTAAATAGCATGAGATTAGATTCAACAAAGATATATCGTCTCTTACATAAAGATATTTTAAGATTTGCCTCTTATTCATTTACTTTTTATGATGAATAAAGTCTTAAAAGAAAGATATGTTCTTAAAAGATGTATTGCTAAAGGAGGAATGGGAGAAGTCTGGTTAGGGTTTGATCTTAAAAAGAAAGTCTATTGGGCAATTAAAATTATGAAATATACTAGTGAAGATAGTGATGTACATAAAGAACAAATTTTAAGAGAAATAGAAATTTTAAAATACACAAACCATCCAGGAATTCCTAAATTTCAAGATTGTATTTTAAATGATCCTTATTATTATATTGTCATGGAATATATACAGGGAGTTACACTTTATCATAAAGTGGAAGAAGAGGGAAAACAAAAAGAAGATCAAGTAATAAAATGGGGATTGAGAGTTTGCGATATTTTACTTTATTTACACTCCATGAAGCCTTATCCTATTATTTATCGCGATCTAAAACCTTATAATATTCTTGTTGATGAGCAAGATAATATTAAAATTGTAGATTTTGGTATTTCATGTTATCAGACTGCGAGCCTCTCTTTTTATGGACCTTATTTAGGTACACCAGGCTATGCTTCTCCTGAGCAAAGAAGAGCAGGGATCTTAGATATACGAAGCGATATTTATAATTTTGGGGCGACACTTGCTTTTTTACTTACTGGAAAAACATATGATGGATCTTTTTCTAATGAAGAGTTAGAAAAGCTTTCAAAACCTTGTTACGAATGTTTAAAGCGCTGTCTTATGCCAAGAGCATCAAGGCGATATCAAACGATACATGAAGTACAAAAAGCTCTATATCATATTTTATACTATCATAGAAGGAAAAAGCTTTATGTTAAAAGAGTACTTATTTTCTTAGCAGTTATGTTTCTTTTCATTGTTTCATCTTTCTTTTGTATAAAAGCTTATGATAGATGGAAGTATCTACAACAATTTAAAGTAGCAATGCAGCAAGAGGATTATTTATCTGCAATTCATTATCAAAGTTGGAATGTAGAGCCTTATTTGCTGTATTATTTTCAATGCTTGCAATCTGTTTTCGATGTTAAAGAAGCGATAGCTTATGCTATTTTTGAAATAGAAAGATTGAATCTTCATCATATTGATAATCCTGCTTATTTATATTATCAGATTGCCCAAGACTGTCTTATGATGAATACGATAGCATATTATGAAAAAGCATATATTTATTTGAATAAAATTATTTCTACTGATTATTCGGTGAAAAAAGAAATAGAAACCTATATACATATAACTTCTTTATTGAAGAAAAGTTCTTTTTTAAGTGAAGATGAGTGGCTAGAGCTAGAGAAAAGTTTAGATATTCTATATCAAATAGCCCAAAAAGAGCAAAATAATTATAAAAAAATAGCTCATTGTAGAGTACTTATTGAACTTTATATGGGAAAAGGAGAGAAGTTTAACGATATTGGTTATAAGCGTGTATTAGAAATGATTTCAATTATTTCTTCTTTAGTAGATCAAGAAGAAATAATTCGTTATAAATTTTCCAATATCGATCTTATTTACTATGAGATGCTTGCTTATTACTTTTTAGGAGTCTATGAACAAAAACAGCAAGAAGATGGATTAGCACTTCAATATTATCACCAAATGCATCTTTTGTTTGATACATATCAAAAAGAAGATACTAGGAATGAAAATTTATTGATAAAAATGGCTTTGAGTTATCTTTATCAATTTGAAATTGATAAAGATAAAACCTCTTTACAAT
>CAMWMY010000084.1 GCA_947175465.1 uncultured Erysipelotrichaceae bacterium
CTTTTTATCACTCTTATTCTTTTCTTTCTATATTTATTTTTCTATAAATAAAGGGTAGCTCTCGCTACCCCATTGCTCAAGATTTTGTTTTTCACTATTCTTTTTTTATTTTGATAGCTACAAAAATATATTTTTCCCTACTATATCAAACATCTCTTTACTTCCCTTGGTGAAGGCCTTGTAAAATTTGCTCGATTTTATTTCCTTTTTCCAAAGAATCATCATGTAAGAAAATTAACTCTGGCACTTTACGCATTTGCATGCGCTTTGCTAATTCTGTACGTAAAAAACCTTTGGATTTTTCTAGTACTTTCATACCTGCATCTTTTCTTGCTTGTTGTCCTAAAAAAGACACATATATTTTCGCTATTGATAAATCATTAGTAATGCGAACATCGGTAATAGTTACAAAACCTAATTTTGGATTTTTAAGCGAAAAATGAATGATCTCGGAAATTTCTTTTTGAATAATTCCCGCTACTTTCTCTGCTTTCATACTCATATTATCACCTATTCTTATTTGACTTCTACTTGTTGATCTTCATACGCTTCAATAATATCATCTACCTTAATATCATTAAAGTTTTCAATTGTTAGACCACAATCAAATCCATTGCTTACTTCTTTTACATCATTTTGGAAGCGGCGTAAAGAATTTAATTTTCCTGTATATACAACAACACCATCACGGATTAGACGAACACCACACTCTGCTTTAAGGACACCATCATTTACCATACATCCTGCAATCGTCCCAATTTTTGAAACCTTATACAATTGACGTACGCTTGCTTGTCCAATAACAACTTCTTCATAAACAGGTGCTAACATTCCTTTCATCGCATTTTCCATTTCTTCCAATGCCTTGTATATGATGTTATGAAGACGAATTTCTACGCCTTCTTCCTCTGCTTTTTTACGAACCATTGCACTAGGACGAACATTAAATCCATAAATCATCGCTTTTGATGCACTTGCCAGCATAATATCAGATTCTGTAATTGTCCCTGCTGTAGAACGTATAACTTTGACTTTCACACCTTCTACATCAATTTTCTCCATACTCGCTTTCACAGCTTCAGCAGAACCTTGTACATCAGCTTTAATGATGACATGAATATCTTGTACATCCCCTTGTTCTATTTGACGTGCTAAATCATCTAAAGACATGGCTGAAGATGTATTACGTTCTTGATCAATTTTTTTATTCAAACGTGTCTCAGCCATTTGACGTGCTTTTTTCTCAGAATCAAAGGCTTTAAAAACATCTCCTGCGATTGGCACATCATTTAACCCAATAATTTCAACAGGCATCGATGGCCCAGCTTCTTTTAATTCACGACCACGATCATCTACCATCTTACGTACACGACCAAATGCTGTTCCAACAACAACAGCATCTCCTGTATGCAAAGTTCCACTTTGTACAAGTAAAGTAGTCACAGGACCTCTTCCTTTATCAAGCTTCGCTTCAATAACAGTTCCAGCAGCCATTTTATTAGGATTTGCTTTAAATCCTTCCACTTCACTAAGAATAAGAACGGTTTCAAGTAATTCTGGAATACCATCTCCAAATTTAGCAGAAATTTTAGTGAAGATTGTATCTCCACCCCATTCTTCAGGCATCATTCCTAAATCACTCATCTCTCCCATAATACGATCAAGATTTGCATCTGCTTTATCAATCTTATTTACAGCAACAATAACAGGTACTCCTGCGGCTTTTGCATGGTCAACGGCTTCTTTTGTTTGGGGCATAACTCCATCATCAGCTGCTACTACAATAATAACAACATCGGTAACTTTTGCTCCACGAGCACGCATCGCTGTAAATGCCTCATGCCCTGGTGTATCTAGAAAAGTAACTTTTTTTCCTTTAATAGAAACTTGATAAGCTCCTATGTGTTGTGTAATTCCACCAAATTCACCTTGTGTAACATTTGTTTTTCGAATCGTATCCAAAAGTGTTGTTTTCCCATGATCAACATGTCCCATGATTGTTACAACAGGAGGTCTTTCTTCTAAAAGCGCTGGATCTTCTTCCTCATTCATCTGCTCTTCGAAATCACTTTCTTCAATAATAATTTCTTTATGACACTCTACATTAAACTCCATACAAACGAGTTCAATATGTTCATCTTCCAAAGTAGAATTAATCGTAACCATTGTTCCCATCATAAACAACAATTTGATAATCTCACTTGCATTTCGATTTAACTTTTCTGCAAGTTCTCCAACACTCAACGCACCATGATATGTAATCTCTTTTACTTCTTCACGTGCTTTTTTTGGCATAGGATTCATATTCTTTGATTTGTTGTGAGCTTTCTTATTCCCTTGTTTTTGTTGTCTTGCCATAGTATCACCTAACCTTTCAAATAAGTTTGAAGCTTCGTTGCAAATCCTTCATCTAAGATTGCAATCGCTTTTTTGTTATATTCTCCAATCGCCTGATTTAATAATTCAGACGAGATAAAACAATACGATACCTTGTAATAGCTACATTTATCCATAAGCTTTTTCCTTTGATTATCACCAATATCATCGCTTATCAATACTAACTTTGCACCTTTACTTTGAATACTTTTCCATATCGAGTCACCACTTGCTATTTTTCGAGCACGTTTTGCTAACCCTAAAACACCGCTCACCTTATTCATTCATAAACATCTCTTTCAAGCGTTCATATACACTATCCTCAATTTCACACTCTAATGAACGAGCAAGTGCTTTCCTTTTTTTCGCCACTTCTACAGCTTCTACACTTTTCTTTAAATAAGCTCCTCTTCCATTCATCTTTCCTGTAATATCGATTTCAACTGTTTGCTGAGGTGTACGTACAATACGGATAAGCTCTTTTTTCGGTAGTACTTCTTGCGTTGCTACACACTTACGCATCGGTATCTTTCTCATAGGCACATCCTCCTTCTTCTATTCTTCGTAATATTCATCATATTCATCGAAATCAATATCATCATTGATCCAATCATTTTCAGCTTCTTCTGCTTCTTGACGAGCGATTTCATCCAATTCTTCTTGTGAATAAATCGGCTTCATCTCATAATCTTTTTTACTTAAATCAAAAGTTGCTTTACGACGAGGCTCTTCTTTCTCTTCTACTTTTTTATACTTCACTTTCACTGTCTTTTCTTCTTGTTTTACAGAACTATCCGCAAATGTTTCAAATTTCGATACATATTCTTGTTTTTCTTTAATATTAATTCCTTCTACTTTTTGTTTCTCTTTTACAATTTTTGCAGCTTTTTCGAAATCATCAGCTTCTTCTACTACCTCTTCTGCTACATCTTCCACTACTTCTTCTACAACGCTTTCTTGTAGAGCTTCTTCTTTTTCACTCTCTGCATCTACATCATAGTGGAAATCAGCTTCGACAATCGATTCTACTTCTTGTGGTTTATTCATTTCTTTAAATAGAGCTTGTTGTGCTTTTTCATGCTCTTCTTCTTGTTTCGCCAAATATTCTTCTCTTTGTTTTAATGCTATTTCTTTCCATGGAATACCTGCTTCTTCCATGTCACTTTCTGATTTAATATCAATTTTACTTCCTGTTAGCTTCACAGCTAAACGCGCATTTTTTCCTTTTTTCCCAATTGCTAAACTAAGTTGGTCATCACGCACTACTACACATAAGCCATTTTTACGATCACTGCTTGGAATAACCGCTAACACTTCCGCTGGAGCTAATGCATTTTTAATCAATTCACTTACATCTTCACTCCATTCAAAAATATCAATTTTTTCGCCACCAAGTTCATCAATAATAACTTGTACACGTTGTCCTTTAGGACCAATACATGCTCCAATAGGATCGATGTTTTCATTATGCGAATAAACTGCCATCTTTGTACGCTCTCCTGCATCACGGGCAATGGCTTTAATTTCAATAATTCCTTGATAAATTTCAGGAACTTCTTTTTCAAATAATCGTTTTACAAGAGTCGCATTTCCACGTGATACAATGACTTGTGCTCCTTTTGTTTCTCTATTTACTTCTGAAATTACAACACGAAGATGTTGCCCATCTTTATATTTTTCACCTGGAATTTGTTGATTTTTAGGTAATAGTGCTAATGTTTTTCCTATATTTATAATTGCGAATTTTTCTTCCACAGATTCTACAATTCCTATAATCATCTCTTCTTCTTTATCACAATACTCATCATAAACAGCTTGTTTTTCTGCTTCGCGAATTTTTTGCTTCATAACATTTTTAGCTAAAATAACCGCTGCTCTTCCTAACTCAGCAATACTAACTTCACTAGCAACACGATCTCCTAATTGATAGGTTTCTTTTACTCGTTGTGCATCTTCTAAAGAGATTTCTAATTCATCATCTTCTACTTTCTCAACAACAACACGTTCTTGATATACTTTAACTTCTCCACTTTTCCCATTAATATCTACACGCACTAATGCATCTGGTATTTCGATATGTTTACGAAATGCTTTTGATAAAGCTTCTTGCAAAGCCTCCACAACAATTTCCTTTGATAATTTTCGATCACTTTCAATCGCTTGCATAGCAGCCATAAAATCTTTCAAATTCATATTCTTAATTCCTTTCTTATATTTTTACTGATAATCGAATACAGGCGATATTATCCATCGCAATCTCTGCTTTCTTACGAACTGCTTTAGCCATATATTCTATTAAAATCTTATCATCTTCCACTATTTGTAAAGTACCTTTTACTTCATCCAATCCAGCTTTCGGATCTTTTAATTTCACATAAACAAATTCTCCTAATGCTTCTTTTATTTCTTCTTTACTTCTTAATTCTCTTTCAGCTCCAGGAGAGCATACTTCTAAAAAATATTCAGAAGCAATCATATCTTCGGCATCCAATCGTAACGATATTTTTTCAGAAATTGCCGAACAAGTGTCTATATCCATACTTCCATCTTGTCGCATAATAGATACTTGTAAAATTCTTGTACTTCCTTCATTTCTCCAACATACATCATATAAAATAATAGAAGCCTCTTCGACAATAGGCTTAATCATCTCTTTTATTCTTACCAATTGATCCATCTATATTCTCCTTTTACATAATGAAGGAGTGGGCATTACCCACTCCGTTTGAAGTATCTGTGTTTACTATATCACTTTTTTTTCATTTATTCAATACTTAAAATAAAAAAGGCTATAGTATTACGTTTAAATACTATAGACTTTCACTATTAAGGTCGATAATAACTTTTCCATTATATTGACCACACTCACACATTGTGTGAGGTCTTTTGTACTCACCACAAGCTTGACATTTTGTTAATGTTGGTGCAGCTAATTTATAATGTGTTCTACGCTTTGCTTTTCTAGTTTTTGAATTACGTCTTTGTTGAACTGCCATATTCTTTACCTCCTACTTATTCTTCTACTTTAAATTCTTTCAACTTCGCTAAACGAGGATCGATTGCTCTTTCTTTTGTCTTTGCATAATCTTCTTCTTTGACAACTTCCCAACCTTCTCCTTTAGGATAATGATGAACACCAGACTTTACTACCTTAAAAGGCACTTCCATTAAAATTAATGAAAAGACAACTGGCATCAACTCAACAACATCACCCTTTGTTTCATGAACATCTTCATCATTTACTTTTTCAAAAGAAAATATTTCTAAAGAATTTGTTTGAAATGCATATTCTACATCTTCCAATGTAATCGAACATGGTAGAATCATCACACCTTCTATTGATAAATCGACAAAGACCTTCTCTTCACAACGATTATAATCTATACTCCCAGATACTGTAACATCTTGCAATCCTCTGATATGATCCATTTTCGCAAATACAGTAGATGGAAATGAAATAGTCTCATGGAAGGAAAGAACTTCTTCTTTACTCTTTAATAATTCTGCCTTTGACCATTTCACAAAGTATCACCTCGTTGCTCAACGTATCCATTATACACAAGCACTATAAAATAGTCAACATGAATAATGATATAATATTATTTCCTATGAATCGAAAATGATAATGTCTTAATGTAACGAAATTGATTTTGTCCCAAAA
>CAMWMY010000085.1 GCA_947175465.1 uncultured Erysipelotrichaceae bacterium
TAAATTAAAATGAACCTTAAATTCATTATCAAGCACCATCATGATTTGTTTAGCACCTTTTCTACGTTTTTTGAATTTGTATGCTTTTAAGATTAAATTAAAATCTTTTTGGTCTTTATTATCTCTTTTAACTCTTTTATTTTCATTTTTTAAATAATTATAATATCCTGATTTAGAAACACCAATACATTTACATAAATATGTAGTCATTCCTTTTAATTCATATTTCTCAATAATATATTTTATTGTTTCAAATTTGATATTGATTTGATATCTGTTAAAATTTCCATTTCTATCAATTCGTTTTTTTTTAATAATTCATTTTCTGCTTCAAGTAATTTTATTTTAGCTTCGGCTCTCTCAAGTTTTTCTTTATCCGATAACTCACGTTCTAGAGGTCTTCCTGAAGCACCTTTTCTAGTATCTGTTATTTCACCATTAGAATTTAATTGTTTTCTCCATCTATGAGCTGCATTTGCGATTCTTCTTTCTCCAACAATTTCTGGATTTATACCACATTCTCTAAAAACATCTTGAGGAAATTTTTTATAGTTTTCGCATTCTTTTACCAACTTATACTTGAATTCATCAGTATAAGTTATTCCTTTATTAGTAATATTCTTAATCCATTTGTTTTTACTTAATTTTTTTACTTGAGCTTCTGTAAATAATATTTTTGACATAATTACCACCAACTTTTTTATATTATACAATAAGACATAATAAAAACCTATAAAGTAGGTCTCTCTTTTTTTGAAAGTCCACTTTATAGGTTAAATTTTAGTTTTAAAAATCCTTCTTTTTTTATTCAGCTTCTGTTTCGATTAACCCATAGCCTCCATCGTGTCTTTTATACACAACAGCTACTTCTTGTGTCTCCTCATCTTTGTAAATAAAGAAAGAGTGTTGAAGCATTTCCATTCGTAAAATTGCTTCATCTAAATCCATGCATTCTGGTTGAATTGTTTTCGTACGTACAAGTTCTTCTTCATCTGAAGTCTCTTCTTGAGAATAAGCATCTTCATCGATAAAAAAGTACGCTAATTTTTCTTTATTCTTTCTAGATAATCTTGTTTTTTGTCTTCGAATTTGATCCTCTAATTTATCTATCACAAGATCAATTGCTGCATATAAATCATCATGAACTACCTCAGCACGAAGTAATACATACTTTGTAGGAATTGTAACCTCAATTTTTTGTTTGTTAGGATATACACGAACAACGACATGTGCTACGGCGTCTTCTTGAATCAAAAAATATTTTTCTAAGGATGCTAATTTGTTTTCAATTTTTTCTGCAATTGCTTCTGTTACAGAAATATTTTTTCCAACAATTTGAACTTTCATATTCTTCTTCCTCCTTTTTTTCTACCTTTATTATACCATAAAAATGAGAATAAAAAGAATGAAACTCTCTAAATAGAACTTATCTTTTTTTATTTTTCATCCATATATTCTAAAGAGCATTGCATAAAATGGCTTTTACTTTTTGATATGCATTTTCATATGCAACTTTTTGTATTTCATCTTCTGTGAACCCTTGCTTTTTCATTTCTTCTATCAATGTTTGTGCCGTACTTGGATCTTTTAATCCTTGTGTATGAATATCCTCATAGCCTTCGAAAAAGTGCATGAAATCAAAGCCAATAGCAAGTGTTGAAATGCTCGTAAGTTCTTTTATATAACGCATATGTGCAACAAGTTGTTTACAGTTTTGATATTCTTTTTGAGCATGTACAAAATATGGAGCACTTACCATCCCAATAATTCCCTTTTGCATAGCAATCGCTTGAATTTGTTCATCTTTTAAGTTACGTCTATGAGGGCATAGTGCAAAGGCATTGGAATGTGTTGCAATCACATTTTCTTTACTATAATTCATAATATCCCAAAAAGTTTTTTCATTTGTATGGGAAACATCAATTAACATCGATAGCTCTTGCATACGCTTTACTGCTTGTACACCTAAAGGTGTTAATCCTCTTTCTGGACTCCCTTTACATCCTGTCGCAAGCATATTTTCTTCATTCCATGTCAAAGAGGCAATACGAACCCCTTGTGAATATAGCCAATCAATCTTCTCTGCAATATGATCTTGAATTCCGCACATACCTTCTACTGTTAAAATAGCATAAATACCTTCTTTTTGAAAATCTTCTTGTTTTGTCACCAGAACAAGATCTTCACATTGTGCTATTTCTTCTTTTAATATCGTAATCATTTCACACATATCTTCCCAGGTTTCTGTTCCTTCAAAATAAGAAGCCATCCCTACCATTTTCACATTCCCTTTTTTCCATAAAGGAACATGATATTCTTTTAAAATATTTTGAAGTCCTTGTTTTCTTTTTTGAAGAACATCATAACCTATATCTGCATGTAAATCAAAAATATGCATCCCGATTCCTCCTCATATAAGATTTGAAAATACTTCATCTCTTTTCCATCATTTCTCCCTGTATCATATGCTTTATCATCCAAAAGGTTAAGCAGGTAGGTAGTATCTTTTTGATTATTTATACAATCATAAGCTTCTTCTAAAATAAGAGTAGCTTTTTCTATTGCTTGTTGGAATAAATCAAAAAAGGTAGCTTTTGATACTTGTAAGTCATCACATGGATGACACCAAGATCGTTTTTTATCATTGCAAACATCATATTTCTTATCCCAGGATACAGGTATGATATTTCCTGTAATTAACCATGGCTTTTTAAATAACTTTTCTATTTTCATTAAAATAGCTTGCTTTTTCCCATAAGGATCATACAGCATTTTTTGTACAGCTTTCCAATCATTAAGTGCTTTTCTTATATCATATACTTTTACTTCTTTTTGACATACTTCTTGGATTGCTGGAATGTAAATACGAACAATTGCTTTTAACATTTCATCATTGATGGTACACATCTCATAATAACGATATGTTTGAATATCCTTTTGATAATATTTTTGCAATACAATCGCATCAATGACTGCTTCCATATGATGGTGATAAGAAGCACTTTGTCCTTTTCCATTTCCTGTCCAATAAAAAATATATGGATGTGCTATAGAGTCTAAAGTCCAATGGCAAAGATGTCCTAAGAAATATGCAAGCATATTTTTTCGTACGTCCATATTTTTTTCTTTACGAATACTTTGTATAGCACTTTGATAAAAAGCATTAATTCCTTTTTTATGCAATTGGCTCCCTATAGCATTTAAATCATGCTTTTTCCATAGTTCCCATGGCTTTAAATGATAAAAAAATAAAAAGTCAGGCCCATGGCAACCAATATCATAAATCTGTTGCTGAGACATAATACAATCAACGATCTCTTTTCTTTTTAATTTTTTAATGACCTCTTCTCCAAAAATTTTATGTGTAATAATATTAGGCATAGCAATACCTCCTTCTTTCTTCTATTATACATCTTTTTTTATTTATTTAGGTATTTAACTACGCCTATGTGTAAAAAGCACATAGGGTAATTTAGGAGGTGTAAGTATCGCAACAGGTTATTTGAAAGTCGAAGTATTTCTTGCCGATCAAGCATTATCATTAGAAAATGCTATGGTTCGTATCTATAAGAATACAAATGACGAAATTGTATATGAAAACTTTTTTGTAACTAAAGAAACAGGGAGTACAGTAGAAATACCGCTATATGCTCCTCCTAGAGCACTTTCTTTAGAAGAAGCAAATGATGAACGACCTTATGAAACATATAACGTAGAAGTACGTATTGCAGGCTTTGATATGCAAGAAGTTGTAGGTGTTCAAATTTTTGCAGGAGAAACTTCTTATCTCCCTGTAAATTTAATCCCTAATCGTAATCGAAATACGAACATACGTATGGTATCTGCTTTACCAGATCATCATCTATTAACAAACTATGGTGGTAATAACGAAGGACAAACACCACCTACTACTCGTATTTTAGGAGAAATTATTATTCCTACTAATATTACGGTCCATTTAGGAAGACCTGATAATAGTAGTGCTGAAAATGTAACGGTACCTTTCTTATATTATTTAAAAAATGTTGCTAGCTCTGAAGTTTATCCTAGCTGGCCATATGAAGCAATTAAAGCAAATGTATGGTGTCAAATGTCTTTAGCTTTAAATCGTATTTATACGGAATGGTATCCAAGCAAAGGATATGACTTTGATATTACTAACTCAACAGCTTTTGATCAAGCCTTTGTAAAAGATCGTAATATTTTTGATACAATGTCTAATATTGTTGATGAGGTTTTTGGAGATTATATTCAAAAAGCAAATTTTACTGAACCTTATTATGCAGAATATTGTGATGGAAAACAAGCACAATGTCCAGGTTTAAAGCAATGGGGTACAGTTGATTTAGCAAATCGCGGTTATACTGCTTTCCGTATTCTTCAATATTATTATGGAGACAATATTACTATTCAGCATACAGATAACTTTCAAGATTTAAAATCTTCTTATCCTGGAACACCTTTTCGCATGGGAAGTAGTGGACAACAAGTTGCACAAATTCAAGAACAATTAAATGCAATTGCGATTAATTATCCAATTATACCAGAAATCTTCCCTGTCGATGGAGTTTTTGGAGAAACAACGGAAGAAGCTGTAAGAGCTTTTCAAAGACAATTTAATTTAGCAGTGGATGGTGTGGTTGGAAAAGGAACTTATTATAAGATTTCTTATATTTATGCAGCTGTTCGTAAATTAGCTGAGCTTGGAAGTTTAGGACAGATTAATAATTTATATAGTGGTGAGTGGCCAGGTACGATTCTTCGTGAAGGAGATAAAGGTGTTGAAGTACAATTAGTACAATACTATTTATCAAGTATTTCACTCTTTTATCAACAAATACCAAGTGTATCCATTGATGGTCGTTTTGGAAGAGAATTAGCAAATGCAGTAACTTCTTTTCAAAGAGCATTTCAGCTTATACCAGATGGTGTTATCGGTATGGCTACTTGGAATCGCATCTTCCAAGTATATTCTTCTTTAGATAATCAAATTGTACCAGCAGATAAACCACCACAATATCCAGGAAGACCTATTGCTTTAGGGGGAACAGGTACAATTGTTGAAAATATTCAAAATGCTTTAAATACTGTTTCTTCACAATATCCTGCAATTCCTGTCACAACAGCTGATGGTATTTTTGGTCAACAAACACAAAATGCAGTAAAAGCATTTCAAAAACAATTTAATTTGACAGTAGATGGCATTGTAGGCCTTACAACATGGAATAAATTATTTACGATAGCGTCACAAATTAATATGGGAGATCAACCTGCTAATGGACTTCCTCCTTTCCCTGGAACCACTTTACGTGTAGGTTCAAGAGGAAATGATGTACTGCTTATGCAAAATCGTTTAAAATTTATTTCTATCTATTACAATACTATTCCAAATATAAGCGCAGATGGTATCTTTGGAAATGCGACACGTAATGCTGTTATTGCCTTCCAACAACTCATGGGGCTTACACCTGATGGTCTCATTGGTGTACAAACATGGAACTTAATAAATAACACGTATTCAGAATTAATGTCATCTTCATATTCTCTACAGTAAAAATGATACTAAAAAACTAGCTTTTAGCTAGTTTTTTGACATATCTTGAATAGTACTCTCTACAGCAAGTGTATCTAATATTTTAAATTGCTTATACACAAAATAAATAGTTAATAAAAAGCTAACCAAATCAGCAACAGGTCCTGCATACAATACCCCATCAATCCCCATGTATATAGGAAAAATAATAAGCAATGGTAATAAAAAGAGAATCTGTCTTGTTAAAGAAATGAATACACTTTTTCCCGCTTGTCCAATAGATGAAAAAAACATCGATGTGATCGGCTGTGCTCCATTAATAAAGATAAAAAACATATAAATACGAAAATAACGCTCAGAAAATAAAAAGTACTCTTCACTACCATTTCCAAAAAAAGAAGTAATTTGCCTTGGAAAAAATTGAAAACAAATAAATGTAAAAATCGATATAAT
>CAMWMY010000086.1 GCA_947175465.1 uncultured Erysipelotrichaceae bacterium
CCTTTTCATTGTGTTTTATTTTAACATATTCTTTTCTCTAGTGCATATTCTTTTTCTAATAATCAATCCTTTTATTACTTTTCATAAAGTTTTTACTATAAAATAGCGATCACTAAAAAAGACCAATTTCTATTCTATATAGAAATCAGTCCTTTATACTTATTATCCATTCATTTTTTATTTGTTAGGCATATTTTTTACTTTTTGAATATGATGTTGTATTTCTTCCATCTTCTCTTTATCTAAAGAATAAAACTTCATAGCTATAATAGAAGCAATCCATCCTAACATTGGTAGTCCAATAAATAACCCCATCGTTACCCAGAAAAGTCCTTCTGTTAGTGGATCGCCTACGTTTGGCATAGCTGTTGTAAATCCAATTGCTGCAACTGAGAAAGAAACGATAGTTGTTGCAAAAGATGAGATTAATTTATCAATAAAGGAGAATAAAGTCCCCATCATCCCTGGTACGAAGCGACCACTTTTATAAGATTCATAATCAGCACAATCTGAGATCATTGGAATAACAAAGGCACTTGATACTGACATCACACCTCTTGCTAAAATGTAGACAATTAGGAAAGCAATGGTCATGAACCCTAAGTTATTTAAACGAATTTGAGAAGGATCTCCTAACCAAAATAAGAGGAATAATAAAGTAAACATAACCATGGATAACCATGTCCCACCTACTAAGGCTTTCTTTTGACCTACTTTTTGTGCATATTTCATTCCTAGCCATGTAATAAGCACGGTAGGTAAAATCGTAATGATAGATAAAGATCCACTTAAACCATAATCGCCAATTACAATTCCAAACAACATAATTCCAACAGTTGCATTGGTACCTGCACTTAAAGCAATTTTATCTGTAGAAGCAGCTACAATTAACATTTGCAAAGGACGATTTCCTTTTAACACTGTCCAGTAATCTTTAAACTTAACTTTAACTGCTTGTTTTCCTAATCCAAAGAATTCTGTACGGTCTTTCGTCCAAATACCAATAACAGCTAAGAGTGTTAAAATAGCTGATAAAATAACCATTACAATTACTAATTCTTGATATAAACCTACGTTTGAAAACCCACCTTCATATTTTTTTACAAGATAATTAGAAACAAAGATAGTAACCCCTGACATTAATACTGCATTATAAATAGCATCGAACAATCCAAATTTTGGTCTTTGTTTTGGATCGTTTGTCATACAAGCTTGCCCAGCTTTAGTACAAGCTGTTTGACATGTATACCCTAAGATATAGACAGTATAACATCCTATAAAATAAATAAGACGAAGATTTTCTGGCACTAAATGAAGTGTGAAGAAAATCAATAATGCTGTTACAGCTAAGATAATATTTCCAATCACAATATAAGGACGGAACTTCCCAAACTTACCATCTGTTTTATCAATTAAATATCCAACAATCGGATCCGTAAATCCATCAAATATACGCATTGTTGTTAAAACGGTACCAATAATCGTTACTAACAATCCAGCAACCCCTGTTGCATAATTAGCTACATATCCCATCGCAAACATATAAGCATTTGTAGCCGCATTATTTAAAGCAAAAAATCCTAACCTCCAAGTCGAACAAGTATTGTATACTTCTTCTCCTTCTTTCATACCTCTAACTCCTAAATTACATAAAGCTTCATATACTTTTTTAACCTTATACCCAATGACAATTTGATATTCATCATCATTCACAACATCAAGTACCCCTTCCATACTTTTTAGTGTAGCTGTATTGGCTAAAGATACATCTTTTAATTGAAAACGTAGTCTTGTAGCACAATGATCAAGTGATTTTATATTATCCTTACCACCTACACCATCTAAAATTTGTTGTGATATCCCTTTATAATTCATTGTTTCCTCCTTTCACCAATTTCATCAAATTGGCCTTCTTTCGAGATGAAGCACTAGGAGCATCTCTTCATACTGAAAGCGCTACCACTCTTGTATACAAGTATAACATGTATGAATACATTAGTAAACAATAATTAGCTAAAAATGCACAAAATCGTATTTATATCCTTTTTTTAAGCTTTTTTACCTTGAATACATGCAATATTATGAAAGTCTAAAAAAGTAGTTTTCTATCTTTACTTCATCTCTTTTAGATTATCTAAATACATCTTCCTGTTATTTCATGAAAAAACCATGACTACATCTCTTTTATCAAGATAATAATCATGGTATATAAAAAGATAATTACAGGCGAGTATCCCATGCCCCACAGAAGGCATCTACACTACTCTCACCTTTAAATTCTGATTTTCCTATCATTTTTTCCACAACCAATTTAATTGTTTCACGATTATTTGCATATGCATTAATATATGTTGGTACCATTGGTACATCAATCAAATGGAATGGATTTTCTACAGATACACAAACTGTTGGTAGCTCTGTTACATACCACGGAATATCTGGTCCCATTGGCATATTCCAATGAATTCTGCGCTCATTGCTTTGTGAGAAACCACTTACGTTCACAACTAAAACAACAGCATCATATTTCGCTACAAAGTCTTTAATTGGTTGTGAAGCCAATAATTGTTTTCCATTTAATGCAGAGTTCCAATCTTGTACATCTACTTGAAATCCTACTGCTTCCAATTCCGATTTCATAATATCTTCTACAGATTCTCCTGCCATTCCCATTTTTCTCATAATTTCAGGTGTAGAATCTACACTATACAACATGATACGTTTATGTGTTTCAGGTGTTAATGGTAATTGTTTTTTAGTATTTTTCACTAATGTGATTGCATGATCAGCAATATTTTGCGCAACCTGTTTATGTTCTTCACATCCAATAACATCCAAGACTTTCTTATCTGGCATTAAAGTACCTTCTTTTTGTTTTTCGTGAAGTTTCATTGATGCTTTAAATGCTAATACTCTAGTAACTGCTTCATTTAATCTCTCTTCTGTAAGAATACCATTTGCTAGACCAGCTTTCATTGATTCGATATCTTCATCTTTATCACGGTAATATAAAATCATATCACAACCACAAGCAATCGCTGTTGGTATAATTAAAGAACGTTTCATTTTTGAAGTTAATCCTACCATGTGTGTAGCATCTGTCAAAATAAGTCCGTTAAACTTTAACTTTTCACGTAATAATCCTTGTAATAGCTCTTTTGAAAGCGTTGCAGGCATAATATCTTCATCTTTAATACCTGGAACTAATTTACGAGAATAACTAGGTAATTGGATATGTCCAATCATTACAGAAGGAACACCAGCATCAATCATCCCTTCATACACTTTTCCAAATGTTTGATCCCATTCTTCACAATCCATTGTATTAATGGTTGTTACGATATGTTGATCACGCTCATCAAGGCCATCTCCTGGAAAGTGTTTCATACAGCTAGCTACTCCTGCATCTTTAGCTCCACGCATGTATTCCAAAGACATCTCCAATACTTGATCTGCTTCGCTTGAAAAACAACGATTTGAAATAACACAATTTCGCCAATTTTTATTAATGTCTACAATAGGGGCAAAGGTCCAGTTACAACCTACGGCAGCTGCCTCTTTACAACCATAATATCCCATATCATAGGCATATTTTTTATCTTGTGTAGCACCGATAGCTACAGGAGCTCCAAACATTGTCCCTCCCTTTACAGCACCATTTCCTCCAGCTTCTACATTGGCTGCAATAAGTGCTGGTATTTTGCTATTCTCTTGGATAATTTTATTTTGCTCATAAAGCTTATCCGCTTCCATATTATTATAACGAAATCCACTCATCCCATATTTCGCAATACGTTCCTTTACTTCTTCCCCCGTATTGTTCCATAACATATCCATAAATAATTGCCCAATTTTTTCATCCAAAGATAAAGAAGCTAATGTATTCTCTACCCACTGGATATCTGCATCTTTTAAATAAAACGGCTTTCCTTTTAAATCAATCATATAATTCCTCCTTTAATTTTCTGTATAAAATAGAATCCTTGATCGAGAGGATACGCATGAACTTTCCATATATTGAAAACGCTACCACTCTTGTATACAAGTATACCATTAAAATATACAATAGTAAATGATTAATTAAAAAATTACCGCAAATTCTATTCCCATAATAAAAAGTTATTCCTTAATAACTAAGAAATAACTTTTTAACCTCTATTCTTCTTTTTCTAAAAGCTCTAATATTGCCTTCCCTACACCAGATTCATTATTCGATAGTGCTACATAGTTTGCACATTGTTTTATCTTCTCATTAGCATTTCCCATAGCATAACTATAAACACAACTCTTTAACATCGATATATCATTTTCATTGTCTCCAAAAGCTGCTACTTCTTCCTTTGATAAACCCATAGAAGCTAATGCCCAAGCTAGCATATTTCCTTTTTGTGCATCACCATGTGTAATTTCAAGATGATAATTAGTAGAACCTACTACTTGAATATGAGCATGCTTCTTTAAATAAGAGCGTAATTCTTTTATTTTTTCCTCATCATTTGAGAAAATTTCTACTTTATAAACAGATGGAACAGTACTTAAAAAAGAAGTAATATCTTCTATAGACATATCAGATTGAAAAAAGTTACTTTTTGAAACTATTTCTTCAATTTCTTCTTCTGTTCGATGATAATGAATTGCTAACCTTTCCCTATACTCCCTCATAGCTCTTTCTAAATCCTTATGTGCGACACCTTTTGTTGTATATAAGTGATAAACAAGATCTAATTCTTCTAACTTTTCTAAAATCTTCTTAATCATTGTATTTTCTAAAAAAATTTCTTTTTGAATCTTTCCTTTTTCATCTATATAAAGAGCACCATTTAATAAAATACATGGACATTGTATTTGAAGAGGCTCGAATAATGGTTGTACACTCTTCCAAGAGCGCCCAGTAGCTACCATAAAAACATGCCCTCTATTCAAAACCTCTTTTATAGCTTTTATATTTTTATCTGAAATAACATGATTATCACTTAATAAAGTTCCATCTAAATCTGAAACAAATAATTTTACCATATCGTTTCCCCATTTCTCTTTTTATTTTATTTTATCATTTATTCTGTAAATTCTCTAGCCATATATTTGTAAATAAGAAGCGAATTCTTTTTTTATAAATGCAATCTATGTTACAATTAAAAACGAAATGAGGTGTTTAAATGTTACAAGAAGGAATGAAAGCATATGATTTCACTTTATCTGATCAAAATGGAAATCTTATATCTTTAAAAGATTTTCGAGGACAAAAAGTAGTCGTTTATTTTTATCCCAAAGACAATACTCCAGGCTGTAATAAACAAGCTTGTAAATATCGAGATGAATATGAACAATTCCAAAAACAAAATATTGTAGTCTTAGGCATCAGCAAAGATTCTATTTCATCTCACCAAAAATTTGCGACTAAATTTTCCTTACCTTTTCCTATTTTATCAGACCCTGAGCTTAAAGCGATTCAAGGATTTGGTGTTTGGAAAGAAAAAAAGCTTTATGGAAAAACTTTTATGGGAGTTGTACGATCTAGTTTTTTAATTGATGAAGAAGGTACTATCATAAAAGTAATTGAAAAAGCAAAACCAGATACGAATGCACTAGACATGTTAGCGTTTATCGAGCAAAAATAAGGGCTGTAATGCTCATGATCAAATTATAATATCATGAGTACTACAGCCTCCTTAATTTTCGTATATTCACTTACTATTATATGACTTTTTACTTTCTTAACTATTCTTATCTTTCCTTTTCACTTCTAAATACTATTCGCCTATATACTATCTTCTCTATGAAAGCTACTCCTTTTGATACTTATTACTCAAACTCATTATATTAAAAAATACTCTGTTCATCTCAATATTTATGAAAAGCCTTAAAATAAAAGTAACTATACTTTATCTTTTAGATAATAACTCTTATGTAAAAAGGGTTTGTCAAGAAAAGTGTGTAAGTAAATTTAATTTTTTGTAAATTTCTTAT
>CAMWMY010000087.1 GCA_947175465.1 uncultured Erysipelotrichaceae bacterium
TCCTTAAATAGCAAATGTGCTTGTTGAAAAATACGAATGACATGATCAAGATCTTCTTCTTTAACTTTAGAAAAAGATTGTGCTTCTGCACACATTACTTTTTCTACAGTTTGTTTTGCCACCTCGACACCTAAAGATGTTAAATAAATTTTTTTCCCTTGATGATAAGTAGAAGCATTTTCAATCGTAATATATTGTAAAGTTAATAATTTTTTTATTGCAGAATGTATGGTTTGTTTACTATATGCCCAATCTAAACATATTTCTTTCTGTGTTAATCCCCCTTGTTCTCTATGCTCATATAAAGCATATAAAGCATATAAAATCCAAAAGGCACTATCCGATAAATGAAAATAATTGGCAAGGTTATGATAAAGATCATCAATTTCCTTATTAATCTTTACTATCATCATCCATTTATCAATTATCTCTTTTGACAAATTTATCACCTCATATCCTTCATATTAGAGTATAGTACGATTTCGTACTATTGTCAATATTTTATTCTAAGATAAATGCATATAATAAAAAATGTATAAAAATTTCTCTTTATACATTCTTATCTCTTTTATCATTACCAAGCTATCAACCTTCAACTAATCGCACTTTTAATTTCTCTAGTATTTTCTTCTCTAAACGAGAAACTTGTACTTGCGAGATACCTAATTTTTTAGCAATCGCATCCTGTTTCATATTGCATTCATATCGATAATATAAAAGAAGTTGTTCTCGTTGTTCGAGTTTTTTCACTTCTTTATTTAAGGAAATTTGCATAACGATATCTGGTTGTTTTTCATCTTTGACTTTATCTTCTAAACAAATAGGAGAACCATCATTTTCATATATCGTTTCATCTAAAGAATAAATAAATTGATTAGCTTCAAAAGCTAAAATAACATCTCCTACTTCAAGGTTCATCTCTGTTGCTATTTCTTGGTAAGTAGGATCACGATGAAGCTTTTGTATTAAATCTTCTTTGCACTTACACATCGCTAAATAACCTTCCTTAAGCGATCTTGAAATGCGTATACTTCCATCATCACGAAAAAAGCGTTTAATCTCCCCCATAATTATAGGTACTGCATAAGTTGAAAATTTCACTTGATACTTTTGATCAAAATTATTTAATGCTTTCATTAATCCAATACATCCAATTTGAAATAAATCATCCGCAGATACTCTATGTTTCGAAAAGCGCTTAATAATTGAATAAATAAGTGGTGCATTTTGTTCCACAAAGATACTTTTCGCTTGCTCATCTCCTTGTTGGATGAGTAAAATTAATTCTTCATTACTTTTCTTCTTCTGACTCGACATGGAGTTGCTTCTTAATAAGAACCGTAGTTCCTCTTTCTAATGTAGATGTAATTTGAAAATCATCTGCGAAAGTACTCATTATCGTAAGTCCCATACCCGATCTCTCTAGATGTTCCTTCGTCGTATACAATGGTTGCATTGCCAAATCAATATTTTCAATTCCACAACCATAATCTTGTATTTGAATGGTAATCATTCTGTTTTCATCATATTGAACATCGAGTTGAATATCTCCTTCTTCTTTTCCATCGTATCCATGAATCATACAATTCACAACAGCTTCTGCCACCATCGTTTTAATTTCCATAATCTCATCAACACTAGGGTTAATCGGCATTAAAAAAGCAACTACACTTGTTCTTGCAAATGCCTCATTTTCTAATTTACTTGTAAACATCAAACGCATTTTATTCATAATTTTACCCCATTTCTCTCATATTTCATAATTTGAAATATACCAGACATATGAAACAATGTCATATTCGCTTTTGATAAGTTACAAATGACAAGCTCGCCTCCACTCTTCATTAATTGTTTATAACGAGCTAATACAAAACCAATACCTGTACTATCGATAAATGTTACTTCTTCAAAATCTAAACGTACCATTTTGGGGCGATATTTCTCTATTAAATCAATACAAATATCTTTTAAGTTACATACTGTTAAGTTATCTAAGTCACCATAAAAATAAAAATATAGTGTACCATCTATATATTGATGCTTCATTAAAATCCCTCCGCAAACTATGGTAACATGTTTTATTTCGCTTATGGAAATAATCGACAAAACATATAAAAAAAAGATAAAAAGCACCAAAAGGTGCTAAGCTAAAAAGGCTGCAAACGATTTCATGAAAAAGTCAAGGTATTCTAAAGGTTGTACTTCATGTTCGACTCCAATGGAAGCTTCCATCACAAAACCATCACTCATTTTTATTTGTACTTTACCAATGGCTTCATTTGGAACATAAGGAAGATCTTCTTTTGTAATTTCAATATTTTTCTCTGCTTCTGTAGATTGATTCCCTTTTTCATATACATAAACCATATCTTCTAATGTTACCAAATTCACTTTCTTTAGTTTTCCATTATCAATAATCGTTTCTTCGATTACACTTCCTGCAGGATATAATAACTCTTGTGCATATTGTGCATATCCATAATCTAATAATTGCTTAATTTCTTGATTACGAACATTGCTGCTTGGCTCTCCCATAACAACGGCAATAAGACGTAAATTGTTCTTTTTTGCAGTTACGGTAATACAAGACATCGCTTCTTGTGTAAAACCTGTTTTTAATCCATCGACTCCTTCATATTGCTTTAACAGCTTGTTAGTATTTACAAGCCAAAATTTATTATCTCCATCTTCTCTTATATAGGCATCATAAGTCCCAGTAATTTCTAATAAAGCATCGCCACCTTCTTGGATTAAGGCTTGTGCAATCAATGCCATATCTTTAGCACTTGAATAATGCTGAGGATCATGCAATCCTGTAGCATTCACAAAATTGGTATTTTTTAAACCTAATTCTTTTGCTTTTTGATTCATCTGCTTCACAAAGCCTTCATGCGTACCAGCAATTTTTTCTGCCATTGCTACCATGGCATCATTAGCACTCGCAATACAAATCGCTTTTATTAAATCTTTAACACTCATAACTTCATTAGGCTCTAAAAATACTTGACTTCCTCCCATAGATGCAGCATGTTCACTTGTTGTAACAGAATCATCCCAAGTGATTTTCTTATTATTTAAAGCTTCATAAATTAAAAGAAGCCCCATCATCTTGGTCATGGATGCAGGATATAATTTTTCATCTTCATTTTTAGATGAAATAACCTTCCCACTTGTAAATTCTATCAAATAAGAACTTTTAGCATTTGGTGCTAAATCCGTTTCTACACTTTCCGATGATTCTTCTTTATTTTCAAATTCCGTTGTATTTTCTGCTCGTATATAACTAGAAGTAAAAACGATACTTAATAGAAGAGCCATTATGGATAAGAATGCTTTTTTCATATTGTATCCACCTCACTTCATGATATGTAAGGGATAGACAAAATATACATTTCATAAGGAACAAATAAAAGAAATATTTTTTATTATAATTTCTTTTTTCGTATAAAAAAGAAAGAAAAAAATACACTAATTTTTAAGGTAGAAGTAGAAAATTCTTGTTATAATAGAAGCATAATGAAAACGATGAGGTGGTATCTATGGATAAAAAGGTAGTAGAACGGTTTTTCCCTAAAAAAAATGTAGGCTTACAAGATTTTCAAGTACAACAAAGAATACAAGAAGGACTTTACAACAAACAAACAGAAAAAATTACTAAATCTTATAAGATGATATGGAAAGATAATATATGTACTTTATTTAACTTGGTCAATGCGATACTAGGAGCTCTTATTATAATCACAGGCTCTTATCGAAATCTCTTATTTTTAGGTGTTGTGATTTCTAATACAGCAATTGGTATTTTTCAAGAAATAAGAGCAAAAAAAACATTAGATAAATTATCCCTGATTAGCAAGCCTCATATGAAAGTTCTACGTAATGGAAAAATACAAGATATCCATATGAATGATCTTGTGTTAGATGATATCATGCTTATCCAAGCAGGCTCACAAATATGTGCAGATGCTATTATTATGGAGGGAAAAGTAGAAACAAATGAATCTCTAGTCACTGGAGAAGCAGATATCATTACAAAAGAAGGAGGTGATTTTCTATATTCAGGTAGCTTTATTATTAGTGGAAATGCAAAAGTAAAAGTTGAACATGTTGGTAGTGATAATTATGTCCAAACAATTATGAGTGAAGCTAAAATTTTAAAAAAACATAAATCACAATTAAGAGATTCTATCGATTTCTTAATCAAACATATAGGAATTATTTTAATTCCTATCGGTATTTTGTTATTTGCAAAACAATTTTATATTAGTCATTATACCTTCGCTGTTTCTATTCAAGGAACTGTAGCTGCTCTTATCGGTATGATTCCTGAAGGTCTTGTTTTATTAACAAGTGTTGCCTTAGCCGTAAGTTCTATTAATTTAGCCAAAAGAAAAACACTTGTCCAAGAATTATACTGTATTGAAACTTTAGCTCGCGTTGATACGCTTTGTTTAGATAAAACTGGAACCATTACGCAAGGACATATGAGTCTAGATGAAGTTATTATCATTGATAAAAAAGACATTACCTCTATTTTAGCAAATATAAATTACGCTTTACAAGATGATAATTCTACTGCACAAGCCTTAAAAGCTTATGCGGGAGTACAAAATACATGGAATATTAAAGAAACACTTCCTTTTTCTAGTGTACGTAAACTCAGTGCTGTTACTTTTGAAAAGGAAGGTACTTATGCCATTGGAGCATATTCCTTTGTATGTAAAGAAAAAGATAAAGAGTTACAGCTCAATGTCGATAACTATGCAAAAAAAGGAAATCGTGTTTTAGTCCTTGCCCACAGTCAACATAATATCATTCAGCAAACTTTACCTAGTGATATGAAGGTTATTGCCTTACTGCTATTTAGTGATCCTATACGAAAAGAAGCACCAGAAACATTAGATTACTTTGAAAAGCAAGGAGTCGATATTAAAATTATTAGTGGAGATGATCCTCAAACAGTACATGAAATTGCAAGAAAAGCAAGATTGAAAAATTATCAATCTTATATTGATGCTTCTACTTTATCAGATCAAGAAATTTATCACGCCGTTCAAACATATAGTGTATTTGGCCGTGTTTCTCCACATCAAAAAAAGCTCATGATTCAATCTCTTAAACAACAAAATCACGTAGTTGCGATGACAGGGGATGGTGTAAACGATGTCATGGCCTTAAAAGAAGCAGATTGTAGTATTGCTGTAGCTAGTGGAAGTGAAGCTGCTAAAAACATTGCTAATTTAGTTCTTTTAGACAATAACTTTGCCCATATGCCATATATCGTTGCAGAAGGACGCCGTGTCATTAACAATATTCAAAGAGCTGCCTCTCTTTTCTTAGTAAAAACAACATTCTCTTTATTTCTATCCTTTTTTATCCTCTTTATCATACCAAAATATCCTTTTATTCCGATACAGCTCACCCTTATTTCTACACTAACAATTGGAGTTCCTTCTTTCTTTCTAGCCTTAGAACCTAATTACAATATCGTACAAGGAAATTTCTTAATTAATGTATTAAGTAAAGCTATTCCTGGAGCTTTAATGGTTGTCATCATTGTTATTTATGTAAACATATTAAAAATTCCATTTCAATACTCTGAAGCTGCCACTACAACAATGTGTGTTATCTTAACAGGAATTAGTGGTCTCATCGTTTTAAAAAGAGTATGTACACCTTTCAGTAAAAACCGTCTACTACTCTTTCTTACAATGTGCATTCTCTTTGCTGTATCTATTATATGTATCAAAGAAGTATTCTCTCTTGTTACTTTAACAAGTAATCAACTCTTGTGGTTAGTGATCGGTATTGTGGCAATCCCTTTCCTTATGGATATCTTTTATCGAATCGGAGGTAAAATGACATCTGTCAAAGAAAAAATTATAAACATGCTAGAAAAGAAATAAAAATTTCTCAATCTATGAATCTTTCAATAATAACGATAAGGTATTAGCTT
>CAMWMY010000088.1 GCA_947175465.1 uncultured Erysipelotrichaceae bacterium
GATTCTCATCAAGAGATGCTTCTTCAAAGATAGCTTCTCCATAAATATTTTTACTATCTAATGACTGCTGATTATGAATATTATCAAAAATAATCATATAATATCCCTGTAAATTTTGAGTTTCTTCTCTTGCTTGTAACTTATAAACTTCTATAATTTTATCTTTTTGTTCTTTTTGCTCAGCTTTTAAAAATACTCTATGTAACAATGCATGTGACTCATAAGTAGCCTTCAAATTTTCTGGAAATACTTCATCTAAAATATCGCTTTTATTTTTTTCAATATAGTTATTCCCTTTCACGTGAAGCTGAGAAAGAAAATTTTCAGGTATTTCTTCTATACGTGTATAACGCTCAGCAAGTCCTTCCACAAGAAAAGTCTGTGTTGTTGAAACAACTTCAATATGATATTGGGAAGCTAGTTCTTGATCATAATACCATGTAACTTGCACCTGATCGCCATTTTTTAACTGTGTCGATGGTTCAATATGATAAGATAAACTATCAAAAAAAGGTTGTATACGCTGATTATAATTATTATCCATTTTCTTTATAGAAGCAGTTGCACTTCCTGACTCCCCTTCTAATAAAAACTGTGTTGTTGTGTTTAAATCAACCTTTATTGTATGAAAAAAGAAATAATAAAAAACTAAAATAAGAAATAACAATAGTGAGCAAGTACACCCTATATAAATAAACTTATTTTTTAAAGCCTTTTTTCTTTCACTATTTATACTAATCATAAAATAATTCCTCTCCAATAAATTCTACTTATAGTATATCATGATAAACGAAAGTTAAAAATATTATTTTTTATTCTTTTAACTATCTTCTTCATTTACTGCATCTTGATGTTTAAAATAAGTATACAAAGCACTCGCTACTATTGGATGAACAAATGAAGAAAGATCTCCTTCGTACTTAGCAATTGTTTTTACATTACTTGAAGATATATGGGCATAAGAAGCATGACTCATAAGAAAAACGGTTTCTACTGTATTAGCTAATATTTGATTAATACTTGCCAGTTCTGCTTCATAAGCATAATCTTTTTCATTGCGTATTCCTCGAATCATTGCACAGGCCCCCACATCTTTTGCAAATTGCACCGTTAGCCCTGAAGCATGTTGTATCTTCACATTAAAAAGTCCAGTAATACTAGCTTGGATAAATGCTATTCTCTCCTCTATTGAAAACATTGTCTTTTTTGATGGATGCGTAACAATAAGAATTATCACCTCATCAAATAATCTACTTGCCTTTTCTACAATATGAAGATGCCCTTTTGTAAAAGGATCAAAAGTTCCTGGATAAATAGCACGTCTCATCTTTTTTCTCCTTTATAATAAGTAATGCGCGTAATTCCATATACAGCTTCTTTTACTTTTTTAAAATGATGATAATGATCCTCAAACTGTTCTTCTTTGGCACTTTCACAAATAAGATAGCCATCTTCTTGTAATAAATTATGTTCATCAATAAATGCTAGGATATCCGCAAAAGAATAAACTTGATAAGGAGGATCCAAAAAGATAATATGAAAACGCAATTTCTCTTCATGTGCAAGTTGTAAAGCTTTTTTATAATCCATCTTCCATATCACACATTGCTTTTCAACATTCAATGAACGAATATTTTCTTTAATCGTATGAATCGCTTTTATATGGTGATCGACAAAATAAACTTTTTCTATCCCTCTTGAAATTGCTTCTAAGCCAATTCCTGCACTTCCAGCAAAAAGATCAAGCATGATTCCTTCTGAAAAATATGGACCTATTCTAGAAAAAATAGCTTCTTTTATTTTGTCTGTTGTTGGTCTAGTATGATTTCCTGAAGCAGCTTTTAATACACGTGAACGATACTCGCCAGCAATAATTCTCATTTTTTTATCCTCCTTTATGTATATCTCTTTAAAAAGAGGGCAACATAAGAATGCATCTAGTAATAGATGCACCCCAAATCTTTGTTTCTCCTCTTCCCTTTCAAAAAGAATCCCTAACCCCTGGGGATTCTTTTTCTTTATTCTCCTTGACGACGAATACGAGAAATAACAGCCTGACTAATTCCAATTCCTACCATAATGGCCATTAAAGAAGAACCTCCACTACTTACAAATAACAAAGGTACTCCTGTTAGTGGAATCAATCCACCAACACCTCCTACATTTAAAACAAAGTGAATAAGGATATAAAGTGCAGTACCTACTAAAATAATTTTATATCCTTCACTCTTCGTACGGAATGCATAATAGAACAGACGATAAATAAGAATAGAATAACAAGCAACAATAATCAATAAACCAAAAATTCCTAACTCTTCAATGACTACTGATAAAATAAAGTCATTATCTGCTTGGGTTAAATACCCAAACTTTCTAGAAGACTTGGCGATTCCATTCCCCCAAAAATTACTATTGGCAATTCCATACAATCCATTAATAAGCTGATATCCCGTAGAATATGGATTTAAAAAAGGATTAATCGCATTTTCGATACGAGCTGCAATATGCTTCATCCCTGGAATATTACTCATAATTTGAATTCCTTGCTCACTCATCAAAAAAAGAAAAATACAACTACCAACTCCCATAGCAACTTTCATCCAAAATTGCATAGGGCGAAGGCGGTAATGTGAAGGAATTAAAAAGCACAAGGCACATAATAAAGTAATCACAACAAGGGTCCCAATATCCGGCTGTAAAAAGATAATTCCCGCATAAGCGATATAAAAAAATACAGGTATTTTCACAATGGTCCAAAAATCAAAATTTCGCTTTCCTGCTACTTCAACATAAACAGCCATCGCTACAACCATAAATACTTTTACAAATTCACTTGGCTGAATCGTCGCTGATATCCCTGGAATACGTATCCAAGCTTTAGAACCAAATTGGCTTGGAAATAATAAGGTTGATGCAAGAAATCCAAATAAAAGAATTCCTATGAGCAAATGATACTTTTTCGCTCTCAACATAGTAAAATTATTAGCTAAAATAGTCATGAGCACATAAGATATCACTATAAAAATACTTTGACGAAACAATACTTTAATTAAAACAAGGGGATCACTTGATACATTCCCTAAATTAGTCGATACAATCATCAAAGTTCCAAATAAAATTAATATAACTACCATTAAATGTATAATAAAATCATACTTATGTGGTAATTTTAATGTTAACTTCCATTCTCCTATACGCATCTCTCATGGCTCCTCTCTTGCTAAAGTTCACTGTTAATGATATCATAATTTATATAAATATGTTACTTAATTTTATGAAAATCCTTCTTCCTTTACAAAGATTAAACATAAAATAAAGTAAGCATTTGTAAGGAGGTTCTTATGAAAATTAATTATGGACATATTCTTAAGGATCATGATGATACAATTCGCCAAAAAAGTAAAAAAGTAGACCTTCCTCTTAGTGAAGAAAATCGCCAAACATTAAATAATTTACTCACTTATGTGCGAAATTCAACAGATCCTGAACTATCAGAAAAAGAAAATCTTCGTCCTGCGGTAGGAATTGCAGCACCACAAATTGGTATCTTTAAACAATTACTTGCTGTTGTGATTCACGATGAAAATGGAAACCCAATCGAATATGCACTAGCAAACCCTCGAATTGTTTCTCATTCTGTACAAAATGCGTATTTAAAAAGTGGAGAAGGATGTTTATCGGTGGAAGATGTACATGAAGGTTATGTATATCGTCATGCACGCATTTGTGTTAAAGGTTATGACCTTTTAGTAGATAAAGAGATTACAATTCAAGCCGAAGGTTTTTTAGCTATTGTATTACAACATGAAATAGATCATTTTAATGGTATTTTGTTTTATGATCGTATTCATAAAGATGACCCATGGAAAGAAGATCCAAAAGCAGTCGTTATCGAATAAAGGCTGTTTTTTTATGAGAAAATAAATTTTTCGTGTAAAAAAGGTTTATTTTTATGAATATATGTTATAATAAATGAAGCAAAGAAACGGTGTATGGAAAGGAGTCGTTATGAGTTATCATCATACGTATAACAAATCTACACCACAAGCACAACAAGGAAATCATAAAAACAGTTATAATAAAGCAAGCCATAAGTCAACAGATACCCTTATATATGGATTAGGTGGTCTTGGCGAAGTCGGTAAAAATATGTACTGCCTTGAACACGAAAATGAAATTTTAATCATTGATGCTGGTGTTCGTTTTCCTGAGGAAAATTTGCTTGGAGTAGATTATGTTATCCCAGATTATGCTTATCTGGTAAAAAATAGACATAAGAAAAAAATCGTGGTTATTACCCATGGACACGAAGATCATATTGGAGGTATCCCTTTCTTATTAAAATCTGTAGAGGGAATTGATAAAATTTATGCACCTCGTTTTGCAATCGCTTTAATCAAAAAGAAATTAGAAGAGCGTAAGATGCAAAAAAGTGTAAAACTTATTGAAATTAATAATCAAAGTAAAGTACAATCAAAACACTTTACATGTGGATTTTTTAATACAACACACTCAATACCAGATTCTCTTGGTGTTTTAGTAAATACCCCAAATGGACGTGTTGTCCACACAGGAGATTTTAAATTTGATTTAACTCCTGTTGGTACAAATGCAGATTACCAATCCATGGCTTATATTGGACAAATTGGTGTATCTCTATTATTGAGTGATTCTACCAATTCTGGTGTAGAAGATTTCTCAATATCAGAAAAAAAAGTAGCCAAAATGATTACTGAAATCACAAGAAAAACAAGCGGCAGATTAATTGTTGCGACATTTGCAAGTAATGTACACCGTGTTTCACAAATATTAGAAGCTGCTGTTGCTTGTGGACGTAAAGTTGTTATTTTTGGACGTAGTATGGAAAATGTTGTTACGATCGGTAGAAAAATGGGAAATATTAAAATTGGTCCAAAGCATTTTCTTGCTCCTGAACAATTAAATAGTGTGCCTGCACATCAAGTGTGTATTGTGTGTACAGGATCACAAGGAGAGCCATTAGCTGCTCTATCTCGTATTGCATCAGGTACACATCGTTATATTAAACTTATCCCTGGTGATACTGTTGTTTTCTCTTCATCCCCTATTCCTGGAAATGCATCCAGTGTTAATCAAGTAGTCAATAAATTGTTTCGTGCAGGTGCCAACGTTCTTACCAAATCTGTATTAAATAATTTACATACAACTGGACATGCTTCGCAAGAAGAACAAAAGTTGATGTTACAATTGATTAAACCAAAATATTTTATGCCTATCCATGGAGAATATAAAATGTTAAAACAACATATGGAAACAGCTGTGGAGACAGGTGTAAAAGAGGAAAATGTATTTATTTGTGGAAATGGAGATGTTTTAATTCTTCGTAATGAAAAGGTGTTCCCTGGTAATTATCGTATTCCTGCTGATGATATTTATGTAGATGGAAATGATATTAGTGGTGTATCGACAGCAGTATTAAAAGATCGTAAAATTTTAGGAGATAATGGTCTAGTTTCAGTGATTATTGCTATTGATTCTAAAGCAAATAAAATTTTATGTAAGCCAGTTATTGTATCTAGAGGATTCGTCTTTATTAAAGATTCACAAGGACTTTTAAAAGAAGCTGAGCAAATTGTATACAATGCTTTAAAAGAAAAAATGGCACAGCGAACTACATTTTCAGAGTTAAAAAATTGTGTTCGAAGCTCTCTTGAGCCTTATTTATACCATCGAACACATCGTAATCCAATTGTAATCCCTGTCATTTTAAATTCTAAAGCAGCAATGACTGCTATGACACAAGCAAAAAATACAAAATCAAAAGATTCTCAAGAGAAAAAGACATATCGTAAACCTAAAAATACAAAAAAGAAAATAACTGAATAAAGACAGTCTCAGATAAAAAAGCTTCATCCTATTTTATATAGGGTTTGTCAAGAAAAGTGTGTAAGTAAATTTAATTTTTTGTAAATTTCT
>CAMWMY010000089.1 GCA_947175465.1 uncultured Erysipelotrichaceae bacterium
CTTCTCCAATAATAATTTCTTCACTTTCTGCATTCGCAGGTAATACTGTTATTTGGATCTTATCACTTACCTCTGGTGTAAGATTACTTGTCATGATAACGGTATATGTTTTTCCTGCTAAATTCGCATCTGTTGTATGAAATACATTTCCATTCAATAAATGACTTGCATTTCCATCTTCCATTTGCCATATAACTTCTTTTTCTGATGGACTATCGGTTCCATTTTGGACAATCACATCAGCTTCTAAAGTTAAAGAATTCCCTACTTTTACTGTATAGTGATATTTATTATCTTTTGGCACAATGCTAATTGCTTTTGGTTTTAAATCGGCGATTGTATCTAATAAATCTCTTCCTTCATCCGTAATACTTTCAAATCCTGACCAATCTCCTGCAGTCGCAAATTCTCCTATCGCTTGAATACTATAATGATAGCGATCATCCGGTTTTTTCTTTGCATTTACTTTATTAAGAAGTAGACCACTCGCTTTTCCAGATTCTATTGGTTTGGCATAATATGCCCATCCATCACGATCATATACCCAATATTCCCCAATAGGTTTTCCAAGGGTAATCCACTCTTGCATGCTGATTACTTTCGCTTTATCTTCTACCTTTTGGGCTGTATGTGTAGCATCTTTTTGTATAGGAACGGTAGGATTTTTAGGATCATAAAACTCCTCTTTTCCATCTTGTGTCTGCCCTTCACTATACATTACATAATCATCATAAGGTGTTCCTTGGGTTTTATCATTATCAAGACCTTCTAAAGTACCATTGATATCAGAAGTAAGACTTTGATTATTCTTATTAAAGGTAGGCATATAATACTTTTCTTCTGTATCTTTATCATTTCCTAGTTCCCAATCCCAATATTTACGGAACTCCACATCTAAAGCAGAAGTCGATTTAAATTCATGTGTATGCCATGTACTTACATCATTATATTCAATCTTATGTTCCTCAGTAGATCCTACAACTTTTACATTACGATCTTGTTTTTCAAAGTTTCCTGCATCTATCCCAATTTCCATATATTCTTTAAGTTGAATACGAGCATAAATAGGAACACTATCTCCTAAACTTCCATAATTTTCTACATAAATATCTTTATTTTGAAGACCATTGAAATCATCATGCAATCTCGCCCCTGGAATCACTTCCCCTTCAAATTGATTAATTGCTGTTTGATTAATCGATTGCCAAGCAAATGTACCAGTCACAAGCAAGGCAGCACTTATACATCCAGCAACAATAAAAGCTTTCACTTTCTTCTTTGGAAGCTGAATCATAACTATATCATCCCTCTTTCTTTTCTTAATAATAAATATGTAAAAATTAATTTTTATAAACGCATTATCATTCTATAGTATGTGTAAAAATAAGTCAATTATAAATGATACACTCTTCATTATCTCGCACTTTTTAAATATTTTTAAATAAATTATAATATCTTACTTATTGATCCTTTTCTTCTTATATAATTATAAGAAAGCCCTAGCTATATGATATATTTTTACTTTATATATTATCATGTAACTAGGGGCTCTAAATGTTACTCTATTAATTTCTATTTACTTGTATTCCCAGGTAAACTTATCCAGAAAGCTGGACGAATATCTCCTACATTTACTATGATTACTTCATTATCAATGTTACCATTTCTAACTCCAAAAGCATGCATTAAATTACTACCTACCCATCTTTTAGTAGATCTTAACCATGTAAATCCTCCACCATGTAAATTTAGTTTTGCAATACCTGGTGTCCCTACAGTATATACTCTAGGATCATTACTTTCGCCATGATAAGCAGGATCATCAAAATCCTCTACTCCTAATAAAAATACTTTGTCAGTTGTTTCAACAATATCAGCCTTATTCGTCGTATAATAATCTCTATACGTTGAATAGATTTGTGTTTCAATAATATTATTTTTTATAGTACCTCCTTGACTATTTAACCATGTTGTATTCAAATGTGTTCTTAAAGAAGATGCTCCCCAATGATCTTCAATAGTATTTGTACTGTTAAATACTTGCGATCCAATAGTGTCTTTCGCAAACAACAATGCTTTTCTTCCATCATTAGCTAGTACATAATAGTTGATATCTCCAATTTTTACAGTGGTATCACTTCCTACTTCCACAGCTGGAATATCTTCATATCCTAATAAGATTGTACTTGCTTCTACCGAGACTCGTAATTTATTTGGCTCTTTTTTCGAAGTAGCTATAATATGGATTGTATTATCTAGACTTTCATTCGATCCTACTCTTAAAACTCCATCTTCTGATATCGTAGTGTTTGTATCACTATGTCCATTAATGTTCCATGTAACTTCATGATCACTCATTAATTGACCTCTGAAGTATACTTCTCCTATGAACTTTGTCTGTTTTCCTACTCTAACTTGGATTTTTTCACTTTCCCCAGCCTCTGTTCTTATACGGATCTCATCTGCTAAAAAATCAGTAATATTCTCTGGCCAATTTCCTGTTCCTGATGCTACATATTGATCATCGCTTGTTCCTAGCAAGCCATCCGCTCCTACCCATTTATATAAGTTTTCTCCTTCTTGTAAGAAGAACTTACCAAAAGTTTCATGAGCTGGATTTATTTCCACTACATTCGTTAAGTCATCGCTATTTCCAATAGTTTTATCGCTTCCTGCACTTATATAATTTGATAAACTTCCATCATCTTCTATTCTCTTATAGACATTATTTCCAAAATAAATATATTGTTTTTTATCTTCTCCAATAATAATTTCTTCACCCTCAGCATTCGCAGGTAATATCGTCACTTGTATCTTATCACTTACTTCTGGTGTAAGTTTACTCTTCATGATAACGGTATATGTTTTTCCTGCTAGACTTGCATTTGTTGTATGAAATACATTTCCATTCAATAAATGACTTGCACTTGTATCTTCCATTTGCCATATCACTTCTTTTTCTGATGGACTATCAGTTCCATTTTCTACAATCACATCAGCTTCTAAAATTAAGGAATCCCCTACTTTTACTGCTTGCTTATATTTACTATTTTTAGGTGCAATATGGATTGCTCTTGGTTTTAAATCAGCGATTGTATCCAATAAATCTTTTCCTTCAGGAGTAATACTTTCAAACCCTGACCAATCTCCTGCTGTCGCAAATTCTCCTATTGCTTGAATACTATAATGATATTTCTCTTCAGGTCTTTTCTTAGCGTTTACTTTATTAAGAAGTAGACCACTTGCTTTTCCTGCATCAATTGCTTTGGCATAATATGCCCATCCATCATTATCATATACCCAATATTCTCCAATAGGTTTTCCTAATGCTATCCACTCTTGCATACTAATGACTTTCGCTTTATCTTCTATCTTTTGCGTTGTATGTGTTGCCTCTACTTTCGTAGGTACATCAGGATTTTTCGAATCATAATACTCTTCTTGTCCTGTTTTACTTTGTCCTTGCGCATATTCCACATAGTCATCATAAGGGGTTCCTTGTGTTTTATCCCCATCGCTTCCTTCTAAAGTACCATTGATATCAGAAACAAGACTTTGATTGTTTTTATTAAAGGTTGGCATAAAGTACTTTTCATCTGTATCTTTGTCATTTCCTAGTTCCCAATCCCAATATTTACGAAATTCTAAATCTAAAAGAGTAGTAGGCTTATATTCATGGGTATGCCATGTAGTTACATCATTATATTCAATTTTCTTATCCTCAGTCGAACCGACTACCGTTACATCACGATCTTGTTTTCCAAAGTTTCCTGCATCGATTCCTATCTCCATATATTCTTTCAATTGAATACGAGCATAAATAGGAACATCCTCTTGTAAACTTCCATAATTTTCCACGTAAATATCTTTATTCACAAGACCATTAAAGTCATCATGTAACCTTGCCCCTGGGGTAATTTCTTCTTCAAATTGATTTATAACCTTTTGACTAATTGATTGCCAAGCAAACGTACCAGTCACAAGCAAAGCGATACTCATGCATCCTGCTATTATAATTGCCTTCAATTTCCTCTTTGGAAGTTGAATCATAATGATATCATCTCTCTTTCTCTATATTTCTAAAGTATAAATAAATATATAAAAATTGAATTTTCTATAAATGCATTATCATTTTATAGTATGAGCAAAAATAAGTCAATTATAAATCTAGTAATTAAAGCTATCTTATACTCTAAAAATATTGGTCATGCAATATTTAGTATTAGTAACAATAAATCATTTAATTTTTGAGCAAATAAAAAGATATAAGAAAAAATCTACCTTTACATTTAAATGTCCAATAACGAAAAGAGTTTTTCTTATGTTTATTTTTCATTCTATATCATAACCTCTTTCTCTCAAAGACTCTAATATTACTTTTTCTAAAGGCACCCCTACTAAAGAGGATTTGCATAGGCTTTCTTATAATCCTCCTACTGTTTAGCCTATTTGTAGCTCTATTCATCCTAATTCTATTATTAAATAGGACTTTAAATCTTCTCTTATTCTTTTACCTGATCTTTTTCGTACTCAAACTTTTCTTAAACTTCATAAATAATGCTTTTTTTAACTGTGTTCCCCATTCTCACATGTCTTTTCTTTTTCTTAATACTTTCACTGGTCTTATAAAAGGCGTGAATAATCTCATTAAAGTAATCAAAAGAATTACTTTTGATTATTGCTCCTTCACAAACTTTAAAACTAGAATTTTTCCTATTGAAAATACTTTGGTTGAATTCACTTAAAAAGGTGATCTCTCGATCACCTAATACTCACTTAGATTGGGTTGATTTTTCTTCACCTACACTAAAAGATAAAGAGCCTTAATATTTGCTTTTCTTTTTTAAGGTAGTTGTATCCAGAATGCTGGGCGAAGATAATAAGAACCCCAATGAACTATAGCATAATTAGAACTAGAAGGAACAGTAATATTATTTAGAAGATATGCACGATTATCAATATAATTCGTTCTTAACCAACTAACCTGATTATTGGATGGTAGATCATATGCATCTCCTAATTTGCCATTTGCTGTATATAAATCGTTTCTATCTAAAGTTCCTGTATTACTTGAAGTACCAAACAAATCTTCATAACTCAATAAAAACAATTTATCCCTTGTAGTTACAAAGGAAGGACTAGATAAAGGAATACCATCACTTGCATAATATCGAGTTGTAAGCTCTGTTTCTACAATTTTATTCATTAAATTATTTGGTATAAATGTAGATATATTATCGGTTAAAAATTGGCGTGCACCTGAATTTTCCCAATTACTACCACTAGAACCAAAGTACATAGCTGTAAGATAACTATTTTTCATCCACAATAAGGCTTTATACCCATCGTTAGCTAATACATAATAATCATAATTACCTATCCTTACTGTCGTATCACTTCCTACTTCTACATTCGGGATATCTTCATAACCTAAATTAATCACAGTAATGGTAATATGCTTAGTTAGCTTATTTGGTTTTTGCTTTGAACTAGCTATAACATTGATAGTTCGTCCAACGGATTCATTTCCTCCTACATACAATACTCCATCTTCTGATATCGTAGTGTTTGTATCACTTTGTCCATTAATGCTCCATATAACTTCATGATCTGCTATCAATTGACCTCTAAAGTATACCTCTGCAATGAATTTTATTTGCGTTCCTATTTTTATTTGGATATCTTCCGTTTCTCCTGCTTCTGTTTTGATTCGAATTTCATCAGCTACAAAATCTGTAATATTTTCTGGCCAATTATTTGTTTCTGATATTACATATTTATCATCACTTGTACCTAAGAATCCATCTTGCCCCATCCATTTGTA
>CAMWMY010000090.1 GCA_947175465.1 uncultured Erysipelotrichaceae bacterium
CATGAATACTTGAAAGATTATGATTGGATCGTAACCAAAAAGATTGCTCTAGAAGATGGAGAAAAAAATCTTTATGAAAATTATGTCAATGCTCATTATAAAAAAGATTTAGAGGCCACAAAAAGTGCCATCAAAAAATTATATCCAGAATATGAAGCAACATTTGATAAAGTTTTTACAAGTAATAAATTTAGCCAATTTAATATGTGTTATACTAGCAAGGATGAGTATGTAGCATATTGTCAATGGTTATTTGATATCTTATTTGAAGTCGAAAAACAAATTGATATTACGAATTATGATACATATCAAGGTCGAGTTTTTGGCTTTTTAGCTGAGCGTCTATTCAATGTTTGGTTGCAACATGGTGGAAATAAGAATATCAAGTATTTAAGTGTGTTTGATTTAAGAACTAGAAGTCGAGAATATATTAAGCAGAGGTTAATTGGAGGTACAAAGAAGCATTGAAGGGACTAGTATCGATTGTTGTACCTGCTTACAATGTTGAAAACTATGTGCGTAGGTGTATCGAAAGTATTGATAAGCAAACTTACAGTAACTATGAAGTCATTTTTGTTAATGATGGTTCAACTGATAATACCCAGACTATATTGGAAGAATTTGTAAATAAAAAGCAAAATTATAAGCTTGTAAATCAAAAAAATGTAGGATTATCTGGAGCAAGAAATACAGGTATACGGCATGCTCAAGGCGAATTCATATATTTTCTCGATCCAGATGATTGGATTGAATCAGGGTTACTTGCAAAAAGTGTAACATATTTATCTGAAAAACAAGTTGATATGGTGTTTTTTGATTTCTATCTTACTCAAGGGAAAGAGGGCTATAAAAAGCAATTTTGGTTTAAAAATAGACCTCAAAGTGGTAGTTATTCTAGCAAGGAAGCTTTGGAGATCTTACTAGATTGTAAGATAGGGAATTATTCTTGGTCCAATGTAGCTAGAACAAAGTTATTCACAGATAATAAGATTGAATTTCCAAGTGGTAGAACATATGAAGATTTAGCTACGACATATAAGCTAATTGGCAAAAGTCGGGCAATATATTTTATAGATGATCATCTGTATTATTACTATCAAAACAATGCCGGCTCTATAACTAAAACCTGGAAATATAAAGATTACCTAGATACGATGAAGAGTTTTGGAGAGATAGAAGAGTATATGCATGTTAATTACCCAGAACTGTTAAAGAAGTTGGTAAATCTCAAACTCACTATGCTTTTTTCATTTCTCGATAATAGCTACGGTAGTGAGTATTGTTCTAAGATACAAGAACAAATAATTACTATAGTGATTAGAGAATATGCTGATATAAGTCTGAAAAATAGGTTTAAATATTTGCTTTTAAAAACGAAGTTGTACTTTGTTGTGAAGAAATTGAGAAGACAGGTTTGATTTGAGGGATGAGTAAGTGAAAAAGAGTCTAATTTCTAACAGCAAACGTTTTAGTTTATTATTAGAATATATGATCGCTATTATTTTGATCATAGGTAGTTCGAGTATATATAGCTTAATTTATCCCATGAACTATGTGTATATATGTTTGACATGTATACTAGTGGTTTCTGTTATAGTTAATATACTGACGATAGGGGCAACGGCTAATGAAATTACCAAATTACTTATTAAAGTAATTATAGTTACAGTCCTTGTTGGGATATATTGTTTACATACATTGGAAGTATATCCTCAATCTAACATACGTACATATTTGTTACTATTGCTGGTTTTTGATCTTTTGGTATTAGAATTGGGAATTAAAAATTATCGACAACACGATTTGACAAGTGGGATAATTGAATGTTTCTATCAATTGACGGTGATTTTAGCAGTTATCAGTTTAGTGTGCTGGATGTTAGTCTCTATTTTTAAATTCCTGCCGGTAACTGGTTATACAGAGTACTTTTGGGGAGGAAACAGATTAGTTGGAAATTTCTTAAAAATCTATTTTGAAAGTCAAGATTATAACTTTATGGGGACAGTTATTGACAGAAATTCAGGTATCTATCCTGAAGCGCCGATGTATGCTTTTGTATTGATTGTTGCTAGTGCATACGGCTATTTTATTCGTGGTGATAGAGGTAAAAAAATTATATGTTTGATTATTACAATGTTTTCGACTTTATCAATGACAGCGATAATTATGGCGGTATTTATTATTTTGTGTTATACAGTCAAAGAATTTAAGAGTAAGTACAAATTTACTTTAGGGATAATTCTTGTTCCAATGGTTATTCTTACTTTTGCATATTTGATAGTACAACTTTTAAGCTTTAAATCATCAAATGATACACTTTCAACATCACTTCGTTTTGATGATTTAAATGCGGGATACCAGTTATGGCTATCCCATCCTTATTTAGGTGCGGGGATGGATAATTTAGAGGCTTTACAGCAATATATGTCAGCTGATAGATTGTACACATATTTAGGTGTTAATCAAGCATGGTACAGTCTAGGATGGTCATCCATTTTAGCCTATGGAGGTATCTATTTGACTGTGATTTATAGTTATCCATTGCTAAAAAGTTTAGTGTTAGGTATAAGTTATGATAATTCAATATGGATATTTTCAGTTGTGATAATAGTTTCTTTATTTATTTTAATTGTGTATGGGTCACCGTTATTTATATTTATTTTGGCATACTTGTGGATTAATTCAAATAAAGAAACATTATATCTAATCACAGAAGGAGAAAAAAATAATGAAGAAAACAGATGATTTTGTTAGTTTACCACAATATATGAGAATTTTAAGAAAACACATCACTGCAATTATTACCTGCGTTTTTTTGGGAATTGGAATATCGATGATAGTGACATTTGTTTTTATGACACCTAAATATAGTTCTACAGTAGATTTACTAGTTAATCAAAAAACGAGTGATGTAGCTGCACAATTCAATGTTCAACAAGCTGATTTACAAGCTATTAGAACATATAAGGATGTCTTGACGAAAGGCGTAATTTTGAATGATGTCTTGAGAGAAGCTAAGCAAAAAGATAACTATAAAGGAAGTATGGAGCAATTAAAGAAAGATATTACTATTTCAAATGAAAATAGCTCACAAGTTATCAGTGTTACAGTAACAAATGGTAATCCATATATTGCTGCTGATATCGCTAATATGATAGGAAGTGTATTTACTAAAAAGATCAAGAAGATAATGCAAATCAATAATGTGACAATCGTAAATAAAGCTACACCAAAGCTTGATCCGGTTTCACCAAGAAAGAAATTAAATCTAGTATTAGGAGCTTTAGCTGGTTTGATAGTAGGCTTGATGATTGTATTGATCAAAGAACTTGGGAATACAAAGGTCGATAGTGAAGAATTCTTGACAGAGGAACTAGGGCTAACAGTCTTGGGTAAAGTATACCATTTGGATAATAGAACTAAAGAATATGGGATTGTTAGTATAAATTCAGTTGATAAAGCGTTTGATTCTGAGTTAAGACGTAAACGAGTATAGCAATTGGGAGGTAGATCATGAAATTTTTTGGAAAAAAGAAACAAGAACTAGACACTAATAGTATGGAAAATGGGGTTTATTTGATTACGATAGATAAACCAACTTCAGTTAATACTGAACAATTTAATACTATAAGAACGAATATCATGTTTTCAAGTGTTGATCATGCCTATAAATCATTGATGTTAACCTCTACCGTTGCTTCTGAAGGAAAATCGACAGTTGCAGCTAATATTGCAGCAACGTATGCCAAACAAGGCCTAAAAACACTTTTGATTGATGCCGACTTAAGAAGACCTACTGTACGGGCAACTTTTGGAATTCAGGATGGTAAAGGGTTAACAAATTTATTGACAGAAAATGATTTTGATATTAACGAGATCATTTATGAAACAACTGTAAAAAATTTATACGTAATGCCTAGTGGACCAATTCCACCAAATCCATCAGAATTGATTGGATCCATGAAAATGAAGGCTGTACAGAATGCTTTGAATAAAACTTTTGATCTAGTGATATTTGATGCCCCACCTGTAACTACTGTGACAGATGCACAATTGCTGGCTACACAAGTAGATGGGACGATTTTAGTTGTAAGAAAAGATAAGACTGAGAAGGCTGTTTGCCGTGAAGCAGTCAAATTGATCGAGCATGTAGGTGGGCATATTATAGGGGTAATATTAAATGATGTGCCAAACTTTGCTAGTGGGTATTATGGCTATTATTCTAAAAAATAACATTATATTTAGAAAGAAGGATGAGTATGCACTTTGATAAAATTGTAGATTTACATTGTCATATGTTACCAGGAATTGACGATGGCTCTCCTAACTTGGAGACTTCACTTGAATTAGCAAAAAAAGCGGTTCTTGATGGCGTTACACATATTCTATTAACTCCTCATCATCTGGATAATAGATATGTGAATCATAAATTTGATGTTATAAAAAAAACAGAATCATTCCAACAAGCCCTAGATAAATGTAAGATCCCACTACAGGTTTTTCCAGGGCAAGAAGTTCATATTAATGGTGATTTACCAGAGCGTTATCCGGATCTTTTGGGAACAGATATTGATACAAGGTATATGCTACTTGAATTACCACATTCAAATGTTCCTATGTATACAGAAAAAATCATTTTTGAACTTCAGAAATTAGGAATTACGCCAATAATTGTACACCCTGAAAGAAATAAAGAAATTCAGTCGAATTTAAATATATTGTACAATTTTATCCAAAAAGGTGCTTTAGCCCAAATTACAGCTACGAGCTATGTCGGGGGATTTGGAGAGAATGTGGCTGATATATCACAAAAATTAGTTGAAAATAGATTGGTCCAGGTAGTTGCTTCTGACACACATGCACTTAAAGGAAGAGATTTTGTGCTCCGTGAGGCTTTAGAGAGTATAGGAGATGATTTCGGTCCTAAAGTAGCCATGAAATTTGAGAAAAATGCAGAGGATATTCTTAACGGTAATAATGTTATTGCTAGCGGATATAGTAAAATACGAGAGAAAAAGCGTTTCTTTTTTTTCTAGGATTAATTACGAGGTAGATATATTTATGAGGAAACATGCATATTTGGTGATAGCACATAATAATTTTCAACAATTAGAATTTTTATTATCTTTATTAGATGATGAAAAAAATGACATTTTTTTATTGATTGATAAAAAATCTGAGATTTCAGCAAGTGTATTGAAATCATTGAATGAGTCTTGTAATAAATCAATTTTTACTCTTGTTGAAAGAGTAAAAATCAATTGGGGTGGCTATAGTCAGATAAAGGCTGAATTAATTTTATTAAAAGCTGCTGTCCATAATAATTATAGTTACTACCATTTGATTTCTGGAAGCGATCTACCACTATTTTCACAAGATTACATACATGAGTTCTTTGATAAAAATCCTAATAAAATATTTCTTTCAATGGTTAATGATGAGATAAAAGAAAGAAATAATGTTGTTGGGAGAATAAAATATAAGCATTACTTTAATGAGATATATGGAAATTTTCGCGGGAACTATGTTGGAAAGCTTATAAGTAAGTGCGACCAATTATCTATACGTTTACAACAGCTATTAAAAAAAGAAGATGTGCTCAAAAAAAAGGGAATCAAGTATGTGGGATATTCATCACAGTGGTTTTCAATTGATAACGAAACTGCAAAAATGATTGTAGATAAATCCAAATACATTGAATCAGTCTTTAAGAAATCATTTCTCAGTGATGAAGTATTTCTTCCAACGATGATTTTTAAAGAGAATTTAACAAAGAAGACTGGTTTTGATCTACTACTTTA
>CAMWMY010000091.1 GCA_947175465.1 uncultured Erysipelotrichaceae bacterium
CTCTTAGTTCTTATATAAAAGACGGTGAGAGTTATCTTTTTTGGCTCTTTATCTTTTAGTGTTGGTGGCGAGAAGCCAATTTATAAAAGAGGTTTATGTGGTTATTTAGTTTTAAAAATATCTTTTAACTATCTTTTAGTTAGACCATAAAAATAAAATAAGATTATGTGTATGAGGGTATAAAAAAAAGATACCTCAATAGTTATTTTTATCGGTATCTCTATTACTTAAAGATAAGAGTAAAAAGAATTCTCTATAAGTCTATTTACTTTTTATATAAATTGCAGATTGCAGTTCAGAAGCTAAAATAGATTGCTTATTTTCATCATTTAACGGATAAGCATATACATGGGCAGCTTTTAGTTCCATCTCACGATATTCCTTAGGGATTTGTGTAAATTTACTTGCTATATGTACTTGTTCTTTTAATTCTTTTAAATATTTTCTTCCTTTATCATTAAATGCTAAAATACGTAAATGTTGAAGAGGTGGTAATGAATTAACTTGATGTTTTGTTGTTTGTGTCATTAAATGGATAAGCGTTCTTCGAATCTTTGATTTTGTGTAACGTTTACTAATACATGCATTTAGAAAGTCATCAAAATTTTGATGCAGTTTCGCTTGTTTAATTAAATGATTTTCAATACCTTCATCCATGAGAAATAACTGCGATAAATATTGTTTATCAAGAGTACACAGTAGTGTTTGAATATAAGGATAATAATGCTTCATAGAGAAATCAAGAATTAATTCCTTAGCCATACATGTCGCATGTTCAATAGGAAGTTGGTTATAAAATGCTTTGCGTATAGCTGTGGCACTGGCAATACTATTTTGTATATCTTCTCCATGATATTGATTTGTTCTTTGGATTGTATATGGTTTGATAGATGTAGATTGTAAGTACTTTATATAATTTATACCTAGAATATCATTTGGTTGAATATTTCCATTTTGCTTCGTATAGGCTTGTATAAGAGATAGTCCATCTTTCATATAGTGCTTATAATCATGAGTTTGGATACTAGCAAGCTTATATAACTTATCTAAATCATTTGTTTCACTACCAAAGACAACATCTTGTACACCAGCTAGTTGTAAGCATTGGATTGCAGCTTCTGCAAAAAAGTCAGCACTTTGAGTTGCATAAATAAAAGGAAGTTCAATTACGATATCACAACCATGTTCAATTGCTTTTTTTGCACGTTTCCATTTATCACATATAGCAGGTTCTCCACGTTGTACAAAGTTTCCACTCATGACATTAATTAAAAGATCACAGTTTGTTTTTTTCTTTGTTTCTTGAATATGATATTGATGCCCATTATGAAATGGATTATATTCTGTAATGATTCCAGTTATATGCATAAATTACACCTCTATTGTTTATAATAATACCATATTTTAAGAGATTTCGCATCTTATAATGGTGCCTATGATTTCTTTTCATCTTATAGGAAATATGCTATGATATACGATAAGAGGTGTTATTATGAATACAGTAAAATATTGTACATTAGCTTCTCATTATGATCAATTAGAGTTATCAGTTATGATTGTACAACCCGATAAAAAGATCAAAGGAGTTGTACAGCTTTTACATGGTATGGCAGAGTATAAAGAGAGGTATTTACCATTTATGCATGCTTTAGCTGATCAAGGATATATTTGTGTTATTCATGATCATCGAGGACATGGAAAAAGCATTCGCTCAAAAGAAGATTATGGTTATTTTTATGATACTAATGGAGAATACTTAATTGAAGATAGTTATCAAATTACGAAAATGATGAAAAAAATGTATCAGGGATACCCTTATGTTCTTTTTTCACATAGTATGGGATCTTTAATTTCTCGTGCATATGTTAAAAAATATGATTATATGCTCGATGGACTTATCGTTTGTGGCTCACCAAGTAAACAGCCAGGATTAAGTTTTGCTATTCTCTTTGTTAAGATGATGCAATGGTTTTATAAGGATCATCATCGTAGCAAGCTCATTCAGCATCTTGCTTTTGGATCTTTTGAAAAAAAGTTTTCAAGTAAACAAGAAAATGCATGGATTTGTAGTGTAGAGGAAGAAGTAGAAAAATATAATCAGCATGAGGCATGTGGTTTTATTTTTACTTTAAATGGATTTGAGAATTTATTTAAAATTATGAAAAGAGTATATGAACCAGATCACTGGGTTTTAAGAAATCCTTCTATGCCTATTCTTTTTATTGCAGGGAAAGAAGATCCTTGTATTATTAATCCAAGTCATTTTCAAAAAGCAGTAAACTTTATGAAAAAAGTAGGTTATCAAAATATCATAGCGAAATTATATGAAGGAAAACGTCATGAATTATTAAATGAAGATAATAAAATGGAAATTTACCAAGATGTTTTAAAATGGATCGATGAACAAGTTATCCATCATGAAAGGACACGTTAATTAACGTGTTCTTTTTGTATGAAGAGTAAGTATAGCTGGAAAAGAAAAATCTCTTTGTTGTTTCGACAACATACGAAGAAAACATCTCGTATACTTAGAGCATAGGGTGATGCAATGGAAAGTTACATTGAAGTTAGTTTTATAAATCAAGTGTTATTGATGGTGTTATCAATCTTGCTTGCAGGCTATATTACTTGTAAACCAATTCGTTTTATAGAAAATGGAATTTATAGTATATCAATAGCTGTATGTTGTTCATTATTTTGGGGTACTTATAGTTGGATAATATATTTAGGGTTAGAAATATTTTTTTTTCTTCTTTATTTTCGTTATCGCTTAAAAACTTATTTTGTATATGGGAGTTTACGTTTTTTACTTTCTTTTACTTGTTATGCTTTATGGCAAGGGAGTTATCATTTAGGTATGTATTATGTACCTCTTCATCAAAACCCTATAGGTATGTGGGCTATAGAGGTATTTCTTTTATTTGTATTACTTAGAAAATGGAAGTATTTTTTAGGGAAATTGAATTATATTTATGAATGTAAAATACAAAGTAAACATAAAAAACTCTTTTTACGTGGCTATTTAGATAGTGGAAATTTATTAACGATACAAGATGTACCAGTTGTTTTTGTCGATGCTAAATATTTGAACTATTTTCATGGAGAAGAGATGAAATATATTCCTATGCAAACCATGCAAGGAAAACAAGAAATTGGATGTTATGAAGCATGGATTGAACTGAAAGGATATCCATCAAGAAGTGTATATGTACATTGTAAGCCTAATATGAGGCTGCCTCTTCGATGTGAAATGCTTTTGAATATGAAATTATTAATGGGGTGACTATATGAAATTTTTAAAAAAAATATGGAAGTTATTATTTGGAAAAGAAGATGAAACATACGTATATTATATTCAAGGAAGTGATGTACTACCGCAACCTTTAAGTAAAGAAGAAGAGTTAGAAGCACTCATTGCATTAGAAAATGGAGATGAGTCCGCAAGAAATTTACTTATTGAGCATAATCTTCGTTTAGTTGTTTATATTGCGAAAAGATATGAAACCAATCCTATCTTTATGGAAGATTTAATTAGTATTGGATCCATTGGTCTTATTAAAGCAGTGAATACATTTAAGCGAGATAAAAATATTAAGCTAGTGACATATGCATCACGCTGTATTGAAAATGAAATTTTAATGTTTTTAAGAAAGAAGAGTAGACGAAAAGTAGAAGTATCTTTTGATGAACCTTTGAATATTGATTATGATGGAAATGAATTATTACTTTCTGATATTCTTGGTACAGAGGATGATATAGTTATTAAAGAGTTTGAAAAAAAGGAAAATAAACGTGAATTGTTAGAAGCGATGAAGTGCTTAAAAGAGAGAGAACGTCAAATTTTACAAATGCGCTATGGAATTGAGCATGAAGAATTGACACAAAAAGATATTGCGAAACGTTTAGGAATTTCACAATCTTATATTTCAAGACTTGAAAAACGCATTTTACAAAAATTACAAGTCCAAATGAAAAATAATATGTAAGTAAAAAAGATAGTAACTACATTATGTAGTGGCTATCTTTTTTCTTATATTAAAAAATATTGACAATTCTTAATGCAGGGAGTATAGTATACACATAATGTAGTTTGTTATTTAACTAACAAACATAACAAGGGGTGATGTAATTGAATATAAATTCGAATATAGAAAAGCCTATATTTATTCAGATTGCGGAGCAATTAGAGGATTCTATATTTATAGGGATATATTCAGAAGGAACAAAAATTCCTTCTACAAACGAGATATCAGCTTTATTGAATATTAATCCTCATACTGTTTTGAAAGGAATGAATTTACTTGTAGATGAAAAGATTATTTATAAGAAAAGAGGTTTAGGAATGTTTGTAAAAGAAGGTGCTGTAGAAAAGATACGTCAGAAAAGACAAGGACAGTTTTATGAGCATTTTATTGCTTCTTTAATAGAAGAAGCCAATAAATTGGACATGACAAAAGAAGAAATTATTTCAATGATAGAAAGAGGTTATGAAAATGAATGCAATTCAAATTAAAAATATTAGTAAACAATATAAGAATGTTACCGTTCTTGATAATATTTCTTTTTCATTTGAATATGGGAAAATTTATGGCTTTTTAGGAAGAAATGGTGCAGGGAAATCAACGCTTATTAATATTATCGCCAATCGTATTTTTGCAGATCGTGGTGAAGTGATAATTGATAATCTTTCAGCTCATGAAAATATGGCGGTTCATGATAAAATCTTTTGTATGAGTGAAGCTGATTTATATGATAAAGATTTAAAAGTTCGAGATCATTTTAAATGGATTGCACTTTTTTATACTAATTTTGATAAGGAAAAAGCTTTTGATATTGCAAAAAAATTTCATCTTGATACGAATAAAAAATTTAAAGCATTATCAAAGGGATATCAATCCATTTTTAAGTTGGTTGTTGCACTATCCTTAAATGTTCCATATGTAATTTTTGATGAGCCTGTTCTTGGATTAGATGCGAATCATAGAGAATTGTTTTATGATTTACTTTTAAAAAATTATGAAAAAAGTGAGCGAACGATTATTATTGCAACGCATCTTATTGAAGAAGTGGCAAATATCATAGAGGAGATAGTTTTAATCGATGATGGTAAAGTGCTTTTACAAGAAAATGTTAGTTCATTATTAGAAACAGGATATAGCGTATCTGGATTAGCCAATGAAGTGGATCATTATTGTGCAGATAAAAATGTCATTGGCTATGATGAATTAGGGAATTTAAAAATTGCTTATGTATTAGGGGAAAAAGCTCCACTTCCAAAAACAGGAAATTTATCATTTTCGACGATGAATTTGCAAAAATTGTTTGTTAAATTGACAGAGAAGGGAGGAAATTAATATGAAAAATATAAAATCAATTATTCAGTATGAATGCTTCACTAGTTTTAAGTTCATAGGGATATGTTGTGCTGTTCAATATGCTTTTCTTATCTCCATCATATTACTAATAGGATTTATTACAGGAACTTTTGAAGATGGTGGGGGCAGTGGCTTTGAGATGTGTACCCTTATTAGTATTGCTTTTTTAGGAAGTCTAGGATTTAAAAATGATTTCAAAATGTTGATACAAAATGGCTTCACTCGTAAATATATTTTTATGGCAACTTTCTCTATGGTTGGTATTACCTCTTTCATCATGGCTTTCATAGATACTATTATTGGAAATTTATTGCATTCTGTTTTTAATAGTTATGAATCCCTTTATGGTGGTATATATGGTTATGGCAATTTTTTTATGAATTGGTTATG
>CAMWMY010000092.1 GCA_947175465.1 uncultured Erysipelotrichaceae bacterium
GAATATACACAGAACACTCTCCTATTTTTTTATAAGTATTTATTCTATGTAATTTCTTTTTACATTCCCCACATAATAACGTATCTTGACAAATCCAATCAAAAAAAGATAATTCTTTCTGTATATTTTGAAAACAAAAAAGACAATGAAGCTGACGCATACATTTATTTCCTTTCCATATTCATTTTTTGAAGAGCTGCCACACACTTTTTAATATCCTTTGTTTTTTTCTTACACAAGAAAAGAGCTTCTCCTGTAGGCTCTTGTATATTTCTTCCTACTCTTCCTACAATTTGAATAAGACTAGCCTCATGAAAAATAGCATGATCAGCAAAAAGAATAATAATATGAATACCTTTAATTGTAATTCCTCTTTCCAAAACCGTTGTACATATTAAAAAATCATATTTCTGTTGATGAAATTGTTCAATATACTCTTCTTTTTGATTCGTCTGAGATGTAAAAATTGCACATCGAAACCATAGTCGCAAATAAGGAAATATTTTATGAGCAATAGCAATCGTAGGTACAAATAAAAGAACTTGTTGTTTCTTTTTCTTATGCGCCCATAAAAATTGCCATAGCCACACATATTGCATAAAAAGAAAGCCACATTTGATCACTGGTAATACTAAAGGATGTCCATGTGGTCGTTGAAATAGCGTAACCATTTGCAATTTACCTTCTGCTACATCCAAAAACATCTCTTCTTCTGGTGTTGCTGTTAAATATAGCATTTGCCCAACACAAGCTTGTTTCGCTATCTCCTTCAACAAAGCATTGCCACGATAAGGAAAAGCATCTACTTCATCCATAATTAGAAGATCAAATGTTTGGTAATAACGATACAATTGATGCATTGTACAAACAATAAGATCCCCATCAATAGTATTCGTATAGCCTTCACATACAGCGACGACTTGTAACATAGGAAAGGCTTTTTGTAGACGCTCTTTAATTTCTAATACTACTTGCCTTCGCGCAATCGCAAAGCCTACTTTATACCCTTGATGAATATACCTTTTGATACTCTCCATCACAAGTTCTGTCTTTCCTGCCCCACAAGCTGCATAAACCAAAACATTTTGTTTCTTTTGCAAATAACAAGCAATCTTCTCACTCACTTCTTTTTGTAACTTCGTAAGTGGATATACTAATGTATAATCACAAAAAACTTGTCGTTTCCTATATTCCTTTTGCTCAGGTAACTCTCCTACATTCAACCGTCCAAAAGATATACACTTTCGACAATACCATTGATGCTGATCAAAATAAAAATACTTTTCATCTTGATTTCCACATCGCTTACACCTCATAAAAAAAGCCCCCTACTTTATATACGTCCAAAATAATTAAATTCCTATCGATAAAAAGAAAAAAATGCAATCTTCTCTAATGAGATCCAATTGCATTTCTTTTCTTATTCATCCTTCTTAATTTCCATCATATTTTTTAAAATATTGTACGGCTTGACACCCAATTCCTGTATGTACTCCAACAACACTTACAAGTTTAATCATCTGAAGCTCTGTATGTGGAAATGCTTCTTTAATTTTTTCCATATATACGTTCGCTTCTTCAACATCATCTGCATGTGCGACAGTAATACTATAAGTTTCATCAACGCCTTCTTTTTTCATAATCGCAATGACTTCATCCATTGCTTTATGCATCGTTCTTACTTTACTTACGACATCAATTTTTCCACTTGTTTCTTGATTAATACGCAAAATAGGTTTAATCTTCAACAAGCCTCCAAGTGTTGCAGCTAATGGTGTCAAACGACCTCCACGTTTTAAATGATGTAAATCATTTGGTAGTAATATTGTATTGGTTGTTTGAATAATCTTTTCTAATTTTTCTTTTACAACATCAATAGCCATTCCTTGTTCACACAATGTCTTTGCCAATGTAATTAAATACTCTTGTACAACCGCTGTCACATGACAATCAACATATTCAAAAGGGATATCTAATTGCTTGGCACATACTTGCATCGCATTTGTTGTACCTGATAACCCCGTACAAATAGGAACTGCAAAAATCATTTCATAACCTGCATTCTTAATCTTCTGCATTGTACTTTCAATATTCCCAAGAGAAGGTAAAGAAGTAGATAATAATTTCCCTTCTCTCATATATGCATATACTTCATCAATATTCATATCTTCTAAATCTTGTGCATTAATCGTATCATAACTGATTTGTAAAGGAACACTAAATATTCCTTTTTTCTCTAATTCTTGAATATTTTTTCCTGTACCACTGTCTGTAAGAAATGCAATTTTCATTATGATTCCTCCTTTACATTACTCCCAACGGATTATAATCCTCGTACCTTTTTAATATATTGTATACCTAAGCATCCAATCCCTGTATGACAAGAAATCACTGCGCTAATTAAGCCAAAATAAAGAGGGGATGTTGGAAAACTTTCCTGCATTTTTTGGCGTAATTGTTCTCCTTCCTCTTTCGCATCCGCATGCAATACTGTTAATTCATAAGCATCATCCAAAGAAGCTTTCGCAAACTCTTCTACTGCTTGTTGTTGCGCTTTTGACATCGTTCTTACTTTCGCAAACACATCAATTTTTCCATTACTTATTTGATTTAATTGTAAAACAGGTTTAATCTTTAAAAGCCCTCCTAAAGCAGCAGCTAAAGGTGTTAGCCTTCCTCCTCTTTTTAAATGTTGTAAATCATCTGGAATAATTAATGTATTACTTTGTTGAATACTTTCTTTCAAACGCTCTAAAATCTCTTGTGTTGTGAATCCTTTATCCACTAACTGTTTTGCACTTGTTGCTATATATTTTTGAATATTACAAGTTGTATATGTTTCTACTATATGCACTGGCATTTCCATTTGTTTAGCAACCGTTGCTAAAACCTCAGAAGTAGAAGACAAGCCTGAAGTAATTGGTACCGCAATTACCTCATCATACCCTTGTGCTTTTATTTCTTTTAAAAGTTCTTCAATACTTCCCATCGTAGGCATCGAAGTAGTCGGCATAACACCTTCATGTAAAAAGTCATAAACTTCTTGTGTTGTTATATTTAGACCATCAAGATATTCATTTCCATTACAAATGACTTGAAGAGATAAATAAAAAATCCCCAACGCATCTGTATCTTTTTTTGTTAAACCAGAACCACTATCTGTTAAAACAGCAATTTTCATAGTTCATTCACTCCTTTACTCTCCATAAGGAGATACTTTTTGATCTATCCTTATGTATCGTTTTTTCATATGCGAATAGAAAATAGGCTTTTATTTTTCATGTTATACAGCATAATTGCATTATCATTTTATTCATTCTATCGCATATTTAGTATTATAGTATCATCTTTTCTCTACATTCACAACGATTTTATTTTTCTGTATCCCCATTATCTAAAAGCATACCATCCTTTTAATCTCTTCTAATTAAAACGAATTGGTTTCACCTTGGAGAGATTTCTTATTTATATTATAATAAAGTAGGTGATATAAAAATGTATCGACTTCAAAAAGACATCGAAGCAAGTATTGAAATTAAAAAAAGCAAATTTATTTGCTATTTACATAAATGCACTTGTGAACAAGAAGCAAAAGATTTTGTCCAAACCATTCGTAAATTGCATCCAAATGCGAGACATCATTGTTATGCTTTTCTTATTGGTGAACATAATGAAATCCAAAGAAGCTGTGATGATGGAGAACCTAGTGGTAGTGCTGGTGTTCCTATGCTAGAGTGTTTAAAAAAGAATGATATGCAAGATAGCGTTGCTGTTACAGTACGCTATTTTGGTGGTATTCTTTTAGGAACAGGTGGTTTGATTCGTGCTTATACCCAAAGTGTACAAGCAGCTCTGCAACAAGCTACACTTACGAAAAAAGTAATGATGAAGCGCTATTCCCTTTCTTTTGCTTATCCCTACATAGGTTTATTAGAAGCCTATTTTCAACAACAAAATATTCTGATTCAAGAAAAACAATATGATGAAGAAGTAACTTATATTGTATTATCGATCGATCCTTTAGAAAAAAACATTTCTGAGCTTACAAATGGAAAATCTCTACCTGTATTCTTACAAGAAGAAGTGGTAGAGATGCCTATCAATAAAGATCAATAATTGTTTATAAACATTCTTATACTATAAATTATTCTTTTCCCAATACATGAGCCATTCTTTTTCTTGCGTATTTTCATCTACACTTTCTGATTGTATATGAAATTGCTCTCTTTCATAAAAAGCAATGGCTCTTTTATTTTTTTGATATACTTGTAAAAAAAGCTTCGTATATTCTTGTTTTACATAATCTAATAATTGTTTCCCCACACCTTTTGCCTGAAATCCCTCTTTCACAAAAAGACCCGCAATGTGCTCTTCTACTAACCCAATAAAGCCTATGATTTGATGAGTTTCCTTATCTTCATATACATAAAGCTTCGCTTGTGCAATTTGTTCTTGTACCATATCATAAGACGATAGCCAATAGGTAGATGGAATAAAAGAATGTGCTTTTTTATTTGTATCTAGCCATATCTCCATCACATATACTAAATCTTTTGCTTCATATTTCCTTACCATTTTAAACTCCTTCTATGCCTTAGGATATTCACTCTATATTACGCTTTTGTATGCTCTTGAACAATCGCTCTTAATTCTTTTATATTATTAGGATTCCCTGCAATAATCGTAATTGCCTTTTCAAAGCCCCATACACCATTAGGACACTCAATTAAGCCACCTGCTTCTTGAATTAGCAAACTAGCGGCCGCAAAATCCCAAGGAGATAAACGATATTCAAAAAAGGCATCGACACGTCCACAAGCTACATAGCATAAATCAAGCACAGCACTTCCACTTCTTCGCAAATCTCTTCCACGTACGAACAATGTTTTTAAAATTTCAAAAGACGTATCAACCATATGTTTATGATAGGGGGATGTCCCACAAAGAATCAGCGATGACTCCATAGGACGATCTTGAACATGCATTGGCTGCCCATTCAAAAAAGCCCCTTCCCCTTTTATACTATGAAATAATTCATCTGTGTAAGGGTTATAAACAACCCCCATAATAACTTCTTTTCGATGTAAAAAAGCAATCGATATGGCACTATGACGATAATCATAAGCATAATTGGTAGTCCCATCAATAGGATCAATAATCCATAAATAATCATCATGTACAAGATGTTGTTCTTCCTCTTCCACAAGAAAATGACTATCTGGTCTAATCTTTTTCAAACTTGCCACAAGAAAATCTTGTATTTTACAATCCATATCGGTAACAAGATTCGCTACATCTCCTTTTTCTTGAATGACTTGTGCATGAGAATCACGTAATTTCTCTCCTGCCTCTTTAATAATTACTATTGTTTGTTCTAATAATGATTTCATCCTCTCATCTCTCCCTTCCATACATCCTTACAAGGAAATAGATAGCAAGAGCCCTCACTATCTATTTTATTCAAATCGCTCATTATTATATAATGGTTTTCGTATCATTTGAAAAGCTTCTTTCGTTGTTTTCACATCTGTATTATATAATTTATTAAATATTTCTAAATCATGAATACGTGCCATTAAAAACGGTTGTTTTTTCGGAATAGCCATAGGTACTACCTTCTCTAAACTTTCAGCTTGCGATAATTCCAAATGAATCTCTTCATGATTTCCACATATATACTTTAACATCTTCATAAGCCCAATCGATTCAACATAAATAATTTCATGAATCTTGCACTCTTTATCTTTCTTACTATAATAT
>CAMWMY010000093.1 GCA_947175465.1 uncultured Erysipelotrichaceae bacterium
AATAAGTTTGGTCACTTACATTTTAACACAGGTATTACCTATGAGCTTTTTTTGTTGCACTTATTATGATAATTCACCTACAAAAAAAGCAGATAACTCATTGTTTATCTGCATCACTAGCTTGCATAATGAGAAGACTTCCCTCTTCTATCTCAAGAAAAGCACTTTTCTCAATAATTTCATTGGAGACAGTATAAATATCCTGCATACAAATAGTTCTTTTTATAAGTGGATACGCTACACCTGAAATCGTAAATTGTGCTTTCTCTAATGCTAAAAATGATAAATATTGATAATCATTAGTTATTTCATATTTCCCTTTGGAGCGAATATACATTTTATTATGTTCATCCATCAATGTTAATGGAAGATCTCGATATGCCAATAAATATATATTAGCAAGTGTGTGATCGATTCTTCCTCCTAAAGCACCAAATAATATAATTTCTTTATATCCTTGCTCTAAAGCAAAATAAATCGCTGCCTCACTATCTGTTTGATCTTTATGCTTAGAAAGATAAATCATCGATGTATAAGCAGCAAGTTCTTCTTTTTGCATAGAAGTAATAGAATCAAAATCCCCAATTGCAAATTGCATAGGAATTTTTTGCTTCATACATGTATAAGCACCTGCATCAATTCCTATATAATCATATTGTTTATCATAAGGAATGTGACTTGCTAAACCAGCAACAAGCATTACTTTTGACATAATAATAGGCGATCAATGTTTTTTTCAATATCTCCTTTAAAAATATAACTTCCTGCTACAAGAACATCACATCCAGCTTGAACAGCAAGAGGAGCTGTTTGATCATTGATTCCTCCATCTATTTCTATTTTTAAATCATATCCATATCGATCAATTTCTTTTCGCAAAAGTTGTACTTTCTCAAGTGTATGAGCCATAAAAGATTGCCCTCCAAAGCCAGGCTCGACAGACATAATTAAGATCATATCAATCTCTTTTAAATGAGGTAACAATTCTTCAATGTTCGTATTTGGCTTTACACTTACTCCTGCTTGCACACCTTGCTTACGAATCCATTTACATAAAGCGATACATTCTTCGATTCCATTTATAGCTTCTAAGTGAAAAGTAAGCATATCAGCTCCAGCTTCAATAAATAACTTAGCAACAAAAGATGGGTCTTCAACCATGATATGTACATCCATAAACATCTTCGTTGCTTTTTTAAATCCCTTTAAGATATCAGGACCAAAAGTAAGGTTTTTAACAAAATGTCCATCCATGACATCAAAATGCAACCATTCTGCTTTTGATTCCTTCAAGATTTGCAACTGCTCACTTACATTTGCATAATCAAGGGATAAAATGGAAGGTGCTACAATAATTTCTTTCATATTTTCCTCCTAATATTTCACTTTTCCTTGTTTAATTAACTGCAAAACTTCTTGATAATGTTGATATCGTGTTGATGAGATACGACCTTCTTCTACACCTTGTCGTATCACACAACCTGGTTCATGAATATGTAAACAGTCTCGAAATTTACAAGATCCATGATTTTGAAAGTCTAAAATAGAATCCGCTAATCTTTGGGCATCTAAATGAGAAAAATCCAAAGATGAAAAACCTGGGGTATCGGCAATCCATCCACCACCAATTTCATAGAGCTCACAATGCCTTGTTGTATGCTTTCCTCTTCCTAATGCCTTTGAAGTAGCCTGTGTTTGCAATTGTAATGATCCATCAAAGCTATTGAGAAGTGTACTTTTCCCTGCACCACTTTGCCCTGTTAAAACGCTAATTTTATCTTTCCAAATAGATGCTATGGACTCTATATCATGAATATTCGTCTCATATACTTCATATCCACTATTACGATAATCTTCAATATCTTGATAAAGAGGATGATCTTTTGAAATAAGATCTGTCTTCGTAATACATAAAATCGGTTTAATATTGGCATATGCGATGAGAAAAAGCAATCGATCAATCAATGTTGTGGAAAAAGCTGGCTCTACACAAGACATCACAATAACTGCTTGATCTACATTGGCAATTGCTGGACGGCGTAATTCATTTTTTCTTTCACATATTTCTTGAATCCCAATTTGATCTTCAAATCGTTCAAACAAGACAATATCTCCTACAACTGGTACTTTTTGCTTTCTTACTTTTCCCATTGCAACACAAATAAGGCGTTGCCCATTTGCATCTAATACTTCATATCGATTCGATATGATTTTTATAATTCTTCCTTGTTCCATTAATAATAATACAATGTGATATAAGCATCTCCCTCTTGTGTATACGTAACACCTACCATAGGATTACACTCTACCACAACTCCTTTTTCTATTTGTTCTATCTGTTCACTTGTTAAACCGTTCAAAGACTTTTGATAAATAACAACAGCAGCACCTTTATCTTGTAACTCTTTTTGTGCTTCTTTAATAGGACGACCAATAATATTAGGAATTACAAATTCTGGTCTTGCTGATACAACAAACTTAATTTCTTTTTCTTCTTGTGGATCAATAAAATCACCTTCTACAAGCAATGATTGTTCCATAATAATTCCACCTGGGCGATCCCCCATAGTCTTTTTCTCAACAGTTATTTTTATTTTAACACCTTTTTCTTTAAACAGTGTTTCTACTTCTTCTAATGTTTTTCCAACATAATTTTCAATTGTAAAATAAAGTCCTTTTGAAATCGTAACCTCAATTTTGTCATTCTTTTTCACTTGACTTGCTTCCTTAGGTTCTACTGATATTACATGTCCTTCTTCAATCGTTTTTGATAATTCTCTTTTAAATATAATATTTTCTGCAAGAAAGCCTGCTTCTTCTAATGTGCTCTTTGCAAGTTCCTCTTCATAATTAATAATATTGGGAATAATCAAAGAAGGGTTATGAGCAAAACCTGGAAAAACACCTGTATAATAAATCACCGTTGTTCCTATACCAATAATAAATAAAGACAAAACAAGAAGGATGGCAACTTTCTTCTTTTTATTAGCTGAACCTTTTTCCTCTTTTATATTCGAAGATAAAGTTTTTTCTTCCTCTTCTTTCATGGTATCTTGTTCTTCTTCCTCAAATACTAATTTTTCTACATTAGCATAAGCAGGCAATAAACACTGATTCAAATCTTCAAGCATTTTATCTAAATTCTGATATCGCAAAGCTTTATTTTTTACAGTAGCTTTTCGAATAATATTTTCAATACTTTGTGGTAGTGTTGGGTTAAACTCACATATACTAGGTATTTCCTCACGTAAATGCATCATAGCGATCTGTACAGGATTATCTCCTTTAAAAGGAACACTTCCTGATAATAACTCATAAAAGACAATTCCTAATGCATAAATATCTACTTGATTGGTTGCACTTTCGCCTCGTGTTGTTTCTGGAGCTAAATAATGTGCACTTCCTAATACTGCATCACTTTGCGTAAGTTGGACTGCATCATGAGCAAAAGCAATACCAAAATCCGTAATTTTTACTGTTCCATCATCTTTAATCATAATATTTTGAGGCTTAATATCACGGTGCACAATATGATTATCATGTGCATGCTTCACAGCTGATACAAGTTGTTTCATAATATCTAGCGCCTCTTCTTTATGAAGAGCTCCTCGTTGGGATAACAGCTGTTTTAATGTTCTTCCTCGCACATATTCCATAACGATATAGTGGCGATGATTATACTCTCCTACATCATATACATCGACAACATTAGGATGCGTAAGTTTACTTGCAGCATTTGCTTCTCGCTGAAAGCGTAGTAAAGTGATAGGGTCATTGCTAAGCTCTCCACGCAATATCTTAATCGCAACCTCACGCTTTAAAATCGTATCTACAGCAAGAAAAACATCAGCCATCCCACCTTCTCCTAGATTGCTTATGATCATATAACGCTCAGCTATCATTTTTTCCACTTTACTCACCCTCTTCCTTTTCTAATAAAATGACACTTACATTATCATAGCCCCCCACTGCTTTCGATTGATAAACGCAAGCTTCTACTTTTTCTTTCACATTTTTTGAAGAAATCATAATACGATAAATATCTGCTTCCCTTACATACCCATGAAGACCATCACTACAAATTAGTAAACTTCGATAGTCCCCTTTAATTTTATTAATATCGACCTTTACACTATCCCATATTCCTAAAGCATTGGTAAGCATATTGCGATTTGGGTGATGCAAAGCTTCTTCCTCACTAATTTCTCCATTTTTCAATAAGTCTTGTACAAGAGAATGATCTTCTGTTAGACAAACTAAATCATGGTATAAACCATAAATTCTAGAATCTCCAACATTAAAAATATATGTAATTTCTTGATGAATAAAAACACCTACACAAGTAGTTCCCATTCCTTTATATTCCATACATTGCATCGATTGTGTGAAAATATCATCATTCGCTTGTTGGATAACTTTATATAACCATCTTTTAACTGCAACATCATCTTTAAAACATTCAGCTTGTAAAAAAGCATTTTTAATCGATTCTATCGCTAGGCTACTAGCTACCCCTCCAGCTTTTCCTCCACCTATACCATCACATACCATAGCTAATAAAGCATGGTGCTGGTTTTCAATAATACAAAAATTATCCTGATTTTCTTTCCTTTTCAGCCCTACATCACTTGCACCAAAATAAATCATTTCATCACCTTGTTTTCATTTAAATGTTTAATACGTAATTGTCCACAAGCAGCATCAATATCGCCTCCATGCTCCTTACGGATTGTACAGCGTACTCCTTTTTTCATCAATGCATCATAAAATACCATTGCTTCTTCATAAGAAACGCTTTGAAACCCATGCTCATCTACCGCATTATAAGGAATTAAATTAACATATGCATGAATCCCTCGTACTAAAGTAGCTAGTTGTTGCACATGCTCCATTTGATCATTAACCCCTTTTAATAAAATATATTCAAATGTTAATCGACGATTGTTTTCACTTTCATAAAAGCGTAGAGCTTCCATCAATTGTTCTAATGAATATGCATGATTAATCGGCATTAATTTCGATCGTAACTCATCATTAGGTGCATGTAAAGAAATCGCCAAATTATATTGTGTATGCTCTTTGGCAAAATCATAAATGCGTGGAACCACACCACACGTAGAAACGGTAATGTGACGCGCTCCAATACCTAATCCGCGATCATGATTCACTGTTTTTAAAAAGTTCATAACTTGATCATAATTATCAAAAGGCTCTCCTGTTCCCATAACAACAATATGACTTAAACGCTTTTCTTGCTCATCTAAATCTTTTTGCACGTAAACAACTTGTGCTACTATTTCTCCACTTGTAAGATTTCTTCTTTTCTTCGTAAGCCCACTTGCACAAAAAGCACAACCCATATTACATCCTACTTGGGTTGTCACACATATACTATTCCCATAATCAAATTGCATAAAAACACTTTCAATAAGCGAGCCATCTTCTAAAGAAAATAAATATTTTCTTGTTCCATCTTTAGATACCTGCTTCTCTTTTAACTGTAAAGGAGAAACAAAGTATTCCTTCTTTAACAACTCTCTTGTTTCAAGAGATAAATCACTCATATCATCAATAGTAAACACTCTTTTACGATATAACCACTGAAAAATTTGGTGTCCACGAAATTTTTTCCACCCTTTTTCCACAGCCATTTCTTGCATTTGCTCATAATTATATTCATACAAACTTTTCATTCTTATCACCTTTATTTAT
>CAMWMY010000094.1 GCA_947175465.1 uncultured Erysipelotrichaceae bacterium
AAAAAAAAAAAAAAACATATTTATTTATTAATAATACATAAAATATACTTTATAAAAATTTTTATAACCTTAAATAATACAATAAACTAAATTAACGCTTTTTTAATAAAAAGAATTAAGTAAAATATTCACTTTAAAAGATATACAATATATTTCGAATATATGTTATCCATTCATAGAAGAAATATTAAGCTATAATGTTATCACTAATCATCCAAAGCACTGGAACTTTAAAAATAGGTCTTTTACAAAAAGAATATATACTCAACTAAAAAATTTCACTATTAAAATTTCTAGAGATCGTTATAATGAATTTGAGCTATATACTGTAAATAAATATCAAAAACTTAAAAAGCTATCCTAAAAGAAATAGAATAGCTTTATCTTTTCCATATTTATTTTTTAGTTCTTTTTCTGATCAAGGTATAGTAAAAAGAAAAAAACATAACTTTTTTATTATATAGAAAAGAAGTTTGCGTTTATTCCCTTATTCATAAGAGATCATGATTTATATTGATTATATTTTCGATAATCGCTTATGTAAAAGAGGAACAAGTATCATACCTAAAATAGTAGTAGGGATCATATAAGTAGCATTATAAATCAAGGATGCTATAACTTCTGTTTCCCATACAACCACTCCACCTAAACTATGGAACAAATATCGAAATACATTCGTAATCAAAACACCTGTATAAAAATAGCCATAGTTAGGAAATTTACTTGCTATCCCATATATACTAAAAGCAAGTATATAATCAAGGAGTAAGCCCCAAATATTAGGAATATACATCGGTCCCGTCACAAATTGTATTAAAACGGATAAACAGCTAATTCCTAATCCTTGTTTCCATCCTAGCTTATAACTTGCTAATAACAAAACGATGCTACTTATACCTAAAGTTCCTCCATTAGGCATTTTAAACAAAGAAAAAGCATTTGAAATATAATCAAACACAATAAACATAGCTACATAAACAGCAATATAAACATAATTTTTTGCTTTCATAAAAAAACACCTCCATGAGGCGTAGAAAAGTAATCCTATGATTAGACTCCCTACGCTAGCGTTACCTAGATCAGGTCAAAGGGTCCACTTTCGTGTCTCAGCTAACAAGCACCCCTGTCATGACAATGTAATCATAGCATCTATAAAATGAAAACACAAGCAAAAAGAGTGCGCATCGCACTCTTTAAGTTCATTATTTAATGATTTCTGTAACGTTTCCAGCACCTACTGTACGTCCACCTTCACGAATTGAGAATTTAGTTCCTAATTCTACAGCGATAGGCGCAATAAGTTCTACTGTCATTTCTACGTTATCTCCAGGCATAACCATTTCAGTTCCTGCAGGAAGAGTAATAACTCCAGTTACGTCAGTTGTACGGAAGTAGAATTGAGGACGGTAGTTAGATACGAATGGTGTATGACGTCCACCTTCTTCTTTACTTAAAACATAAACTTGAGCTTTGAAGTTTGTGTGTGGGTGCACACTTCCTGGTTTTGCTAATACTTGTCCACGTTGAATTTCTTCACGGTTAATACCACGTAGTAAAGCACCAATGTTATCTCCAGCTTGTGCGAAGTCTAATTGTTTACGGAACATTTCGATTCCTGTAACAACTGTTTTACGAGTTTCTTTAATACCAACGATTTCAACTTCTTCACTTAAGTTTAATACTCCACGTTCAACACGTCCTGTAGCAACAGTTCCACGCCCAGTAATTGTCATAACGTCTTCTACTGACATTAAGAATGGTTTGTCTGTTTCACGAGTTGGTTCAGGAATGTAAGCATCTACAGCGCTCATTAATTCGTTAATAGCACCAACATACTTGTCATCACCTTCTAATGCTTTTAATGCAGACCCACGAATAATTGGTGCGTTGTCTCCATCAAATTCATATTCGCTTAATAATTCACGAACTTCCATTTCAACAAGGTCTACTAACTCATCGTCATCAACCATGTCACATTTGTTTAAGAATACAACGATGTAAGGTACACCTACCTGACGAGCAAGTAAGATGTGCTCACGAGTTTGAGGCATAGGCCCATCAGTAGCAGCAACTACAAGAATTGCACCATCCATTTGAGCAGCCCCTGTAATCATGTTCTTAACGTAGTCAGCGTGACCTGGACAGTCTACGTGTGCGTAGTGACGAGTAGCTGTTTGGTATTCAACGTGAGCAGTGTTAATCGTAATTCCACGTTCTTTTTCTTCTGGAGCCCCATCGATTTGGTCGTATGCTCTTGCTTCCGCTTGCCCACTTTTTGCAAGTACGTTTGTAATAGCAGCTGTTAATGTTGTTTTACCGTGGTCAACGTGACCGATTGTCCCAATATTAACGTGCACTTTGGATCTATCAAATTTTTCTTTTGCCATGTTATATTTCCTCCTGGTTTCTTAACTTTCAAATATATTTTAATTCAAACAATTTATAAAAGCAACTATTTAATTAGAAGAACTGTTATTTTTTATGATTTTTTCAGAAATACTTTTTGGAACTTCTGCATAATGATCAAATTTCATTGAGTAATTTCCACGTCCTTGTGTGAAAGAACGTAAGTCAGTTACATATCCAAACATTTCTGATAATGGAATCATTGATTTTACAATGATCGCAGTTCCTCTTTCTTCTTGATCTGTAATTTGTCCACGACGAGAGCTTACATCTCCCATTACAGATCCTAAGTATTCTGCAGGTGCTGTAACTTCTACTTCCATAATTGGTTCTAAAATTACAGGCTTACATTTTTTCGCAGCTTCTTTAAGAGCCATAGAAGCAGCAATCTTATATGCCATTTCTGAAGAATCGACATCGTGGTAAGAACCATCGAATAGAGTAGCTTTAATATCGATTACTGGGTATCCAGCAATAATACCATTTTCTAATGCATTCTCTAATCCTTCTCCTGTTGGTTTTACGTACTCACGAGGTACACTTCCACCTACAGTAGCGTCCACAAATTCAAATCCTTTACCTTCTTCTTGAGGTTCAAAACGAATCCAAACATGTCCATATTGTCCACGTCCACCAGATTGTTTAATATATTTACCTTCACACTCTGCTGCTTGACGGATTGTTTCACGGTATGCAACTTGTGGTTCCCCAATGTTTGCTTCTACTTTAAATTCACGTCTTAAACGATCGACGATAATATCAAGGTGAAGCTCTCCAACTCCAGCGATAATCGTTTGACCCGTTTCTTGGTCTGTATAAGTTTTGAAAGTAGGGTCTTCTTCTGCAAGTTTTGCTAATGCAAGCCCCATTTTATCTTGATCCGCTTTTGTTTTTGGTTCTAATGACATACGAATAACTGGCTCAGGGAAGACCATTGATTCTAAAACGATGTGATCGTTTTCAGCACACAATGTATCTCCTGTTGTTGTATCTTTAAGACCAACAGCTGCAGCGATATCTCCTGCATATACTTCTTCGATTTCTTTACGAGCATTCGCATGCATTTGTACAAGACGTCCAAAACGTTCTTTTTTCCCTTTTGTAGCGTTAAGTACATAACTTCCTGCTTTTGCAGTACCAGAGTAAACTCTGAAGTAAGCTAACTTACCAACAAATGGGTCAGTCATAATTTTAAATGCTAATGCCGCAAAAGATTCATTATCATCTGCATGACGTTCTAATTCATTTCCTTCTGCATCAACACCCTTAATAGCAGGTACATCTAAAGGAGATGGTAAGTAATCAACAACTGCGTCAAGAACTTTTTGAACCCCTTTATTTTTATATGCAGAACCACATAATACTGGGAAGAAATCTCCTGCACATACTGCTATACGAAGAACACGTTTAATTTCTTCAACACTTGGTTCTTCACCTTCTAATACTTGCATCATGAATTCTTCATCATAATCTGCAAGATAATCAATTAATTTAGAACGGTATTCTTCACATAAATCTTTTAAATCTTCAGGTACTTCTGTTTCTTGCATATCTGTACCTAAATCATTTGTATAGATTTCAGCTTTTCTCTCTATAATGTCTACGATTCCACTAAATGTAGATTCTGCACCAATTGGTAATTGAATAGGACATGATTTAGCCCCTAAACGATCAACAATTGTGTTGCATGACATAATAAAGTCAGCTCCAGTCGCATCCATTTTGTTACAGAATACGATACGAGGAACTCCATAAGTAGTCGCTTGACGCCATACGGTTTCTGTTTGTGGTTCAACCCCAGCTTTAGAGTCAAGTACTGTAACTGCTCCATCCAATACACGAAGAGAACGCTCTACCTCAACAGTAAAGTCCACGTGACCTGGTGTATCGATGATGTTAATACGGTTACCTTTCCAAGCTGCTGTTGTTGCCGCTGAAGTGATGGTAATCCCACGTTCTTGTTCTTGTGCCATCCAGTCCATTGTAGAAGCACCATCATGTGTTTCTCCAATTTTGTGGTTAACACCTGTGTAATATAAAATACGTTCTGTTGTTGTCGTTTTCCCAGCATCAATGTGTGCCATGATACCGATATTACGAGTATTTTCTAGTGAAAATTGACGAGCCATACATCAGTCTCCTTTCTACCAGCGATAGTGAGCATAAGCTTTGTTAGCTTCTGCCATTTTATGTGTATCTTCACGCTTTTTAACAGATGCTCCACTTCCATTAGCTGCATCAATAATTTCCGCTGCTAATCTTTGCTCCATCGTTTTTTCATTTCTCAAACGAGCATAATTTACGATCCAACGTAATCCTAAAGTTAAACGTCTTTCTTGTGATACTTCTACAGGAACTTGGTAATTTGCCCCTCCTACACGACGTACTTTAAGTTCTAATAATGGCATTACGTTTTCTAATGCTTGTTCGAAAACTTCCATTGGTTTACGTTCAGTTTTTACTTCAATAATGTCAAACGCGTTGTAAAGAATAGTCTGTGCTACCCCTCTTTTTCCATCAATCATGATTTTGTTGATTAAACGTGTAACCAACTTGGAGTTGTAAATAGGATCTACTAATACATCACGTTTTGCTATATGTCCCTTTCTAGGCATTCTAATTTCCTCCTTTCATAATTGATTATTTCTTAGCTTTTTGCTTTTTCGCACCGTATAAAGAACGACTTTGAGAACGCTCGTTTACACCAGCACAATCTAATGTTCCACGAATAATGTGATAACGTACCCCTGGAAGGTCCTTAACACGTCCTCCACGAATCATAACAACACTGTGTTCTTGTAGGTTGTGCCCGATTCCTGGAATATATGCAGTAACTTCCATTCCATTACTTAAACGCACACGCGCATATTTACGTAATGCTGAGTTTGGTTTCTTAGGTGTCATTGTCCCAACACGTGTACAAACTCCACGTTTTTGAGGTGCACTTAAGTTCGTAGGACGTCTTTTTAATGAGTTATATCCTCTATTTAAAGCAGGTGACTTAGAAACGTTCACACTTTGTTCACGACCTTTACGAATCAATTGATTAATAGTTGGCATAATATCCTCCTTTCGTTTAACACACATTTCCGGGTGTGTCATGCAGAAGTATAAATTTAGTTCCCTATGGGAACATATAAAATTACACTTTCTCTAAAATCATATCCTATATAATCCTATAAGTCAATCATTTTCTTATTTTTTTAATATGAAATTATGAATCTTCAATTGTAAAATGAAATTGGAATTATGGAAATAGTACAATAGCTATATCCTT
>CAMWMY010000095.1 GCA_947175465.1 uncultured Erysipelotrichaceae bacterium
TTGCCCAAAAATCTCATCATTTATTATCAGGAGTGACCATTGTTGTAGATCCAGGTCAGGGAGGTTGTAGATAACGCAAGTGATGAAAATAACGAAAATACAAGGAGAAAGGCAACTGTTGTACCTATTAAAATAGAATATGTGTGAGAGGACAAGCCTTTCAGTAATGTAGACGTTCAGAAATGAGCGTCTATTTTTTTACCCAAAATGAAAAGTGCATTAGATTTATGAAAAAGACATGGAAACGATTGTGTACGGGCTTCTTATTGGTGGACTGGATAGTGCTTCAAAAGATAAGATTTTATTTAATGGAAAAGATATTGCTGAAAAGGGATTGGAAAATCATCGTCGTAATCACGTTTCTTTTATCTTTCAAGCATATAATCTGATTGATTATATGACACTATTGGAAAATGTGAAGTTGACAAGTAAATTGCCACCTGAACCGATTTTAGAAAAATGGGATTGACAAAAGAAGAAATGAAACGAAATGTGTTACAGCTTTTTGGCGGACAACAGCAACGTGTAGCGATTGCAAGAGCATTATCAAGCGAATCACTTATTATTTTGGCAGATGAACCTACTGGAAATCTTGATCAAGATACGGCAATGTCGATTATGAGAATTTTAGAAGAAAGTGTACATCATTTTAATAAATGTGCGATTATTGTTACACATTCTAATGAAGTTGCGAAACGTGCTGATGTAGTTTTTCAATTAAAATGAGATACATTACAAATCATAGATACATCAAAAAAGAATTTGATGTGAAAACTCATACGAAATATTAAATAAGCCGTAGTTGTATTTTTTTGTTTATTGCGAGTTATACACTACGGCTAAATTAAAATATTTTATTTTGAAATCTTTATATAATCTTCAAATTTGTTTTTTATGCTTTAACCAAACAAAAGGAAAGGATATGAACGATATGGAAGTAATTTTAAGAACAAATAATTTATGTAAAGATTTCAAAAATCAAAGGGTTGTAAACAATGTATCTATAACCGTCCGTGAAAATTCGATATATGGACTAATCGGTCCAAATGGTGCAGGAAAGTCTACACTTTTAAAAATGATATGTGGAATATTGAAACCAACATCTGGAAAAATTGATTTTTCTAATCACAAGTGGAGCAGAAATGATTTATCTTATATCGGTACTCTTATTGAAATACCGCCATTGTATGAAAATTTGAAAGTTTGCAGGTCATTTTATACAGCAATATTACTCTTGCTGGAGTATTTAGATTTATACCTTTCTCTTGGGGGATTGAGTTGTTCCATTCATTTATAAATTCAGATATAAATATACTGAACATTGCGATTGTAGGTTTATTAACAGGGATTACTCTATTTCTAACTTGTATATGGATAAATTGTTGGGAGGGAAGAAAAAAACATGAATAAGATATTTAAGAGAAGTTTCTTCTTGTTATTTTTATGTATAACTTTTCTTTGCTTTGGCTGTTCCTTGCTAGAAAATAATACAGAATATCAGAAAGAAAAAGAAAGATGTATTGTTAATAAAAACGATATTTCACGATTTAGTTATGGTGGAAATGAGTATGCTATACTTGATGATACTTATGAAAGTTCCGATATTGGAGAATGGGTCGGATATATTCGGAAATTGATTGTTATTGATGAACAAGGAAATGTTCTCGAACAGATAGATTATGATAGTGACACCCTAGAGGATATGGAAGTGATTTCACAAAAATATACAGAACTAGTTTATACTGTACCATATCTTAATGTTTACAAAATAAAAGATAGCAACGACCCTATGATATTGACTGTTGATGTAAACGGTAGTTTCCATAAGGCAATTTTATCTGATAAAATTTCAGAAAAAGATACACTTATTCAAATAGAGAAACCAAACGAAGATAATAACTTTACCATAAACAAGGAGAATTGTACACAGTTAATCAACGGTAATAAAATTTATCAAATTACAAATGAGGTTGTGACTTCCGATCAAACAGAAAAATATTTAGATATAATTGCCGAAACGGTTTTATTTGATATGAATACAAAATTACCTATTTCTAAATCAGAGCAGAATCAAATTGATTGGAATGGGGCAAAGAGCCAAAATGTCCAAAGAGTGAACTGGTTTTATCAATCCGTTTATACTATAAAAGGACAACAGCCAGATACAGCTGTTGCTATCAAGATCAATAATGAATATCGTGTAGCCAAAGCTGTAACTTGTGAGTAGTTGAGTAGCATGGTATAATTATTCACAAATTTTATACGAAAGGAGTAGATAAATATGTCGAATATATTGGTAATTGATGATGAAGAAATGATTTTACAACTGATTAAAAATGGTTTGCAAAAAGACGGTCATACAGTATCAGTATATTCTTCAGCAATGCAGATTTCGTTAGATACATTAAGCCATTATGATTTGATTATCTTAGATGTGATGATGCCAGATATTGACGGTTTCTCTTACTGTAAGAAAATCCGTGATTTAATAGATTGTCCATTGCTGTTCTTAACGGCTAAAATAATGGAAAATGATATTACTTATGGGTTAGGATTAGGAGCAGATGATTATTTGACAAAGCCTTTTAGAATTGCTGAACTTCGTGCCCGTGTAAATGCACATTTACGACGTGAAAATAGAGAACGTCATAATACATTAAATTTTGACCGTATTAAAATTGACTTGTCAGAAAAAGAAATAAGGATTGACAATCAAACTGTTGTATTTACTAAAAGCGAATATTTAATTTGCGAATATCTCTCTAGAAACAAAGGCCAAGTATTTTCAAAGGAGCAGATATATGAAGCTGTTTTTGGTTTTGACAGAGAAAGTGATGACTCAACAATTTCTACTCATATAAAAAATATCCGAGCCAAATTTGCAAAAGTAAATGTTCAGCCGATTTTAACTGTATGGGGGATAGGATATAAATGGGATTGAAAAAAGATATATCATTAAAAAAAACATTTTGGAAGTTTCTTTTTTGGTTATTGACTGGATTAGGTGTATCGGTTGCAATTCCGTTTCTTGTGTTTCTATTATTAGGAAGTTCGGGAATAGTAACGTATGCTGATAGTTGTGAACAACAAACAAAAGCTCTTGTTCCTGTACTGACTGCAACACCTGATATTACAGATGTTCGACTTCCATTAGGAACAAAGTATCTACTTTTAGATAAATCATATCAACTTATTGATACAAGCATGAATGATGATGAATATGAACAGGCTATGCTATTTGCTACAACGGGACAAACAATAGACAAAAAGATACAATTTCTTCTTGTCACTCGTGATGATGAATATATTGTTTTGCAATACTATGTGGACTCTCAATTCATAGATCCGTGGTTAAATGAACATCTGCCTTCTCCAGAAATACTAATGATAGGTGTAATGATTTTTAACTGTTTAGTTGTATGCGTGTTTTTAACAACGCATTTTGCTAAGATATTAAGTAAAGAATTGTTCCCTATATTTAAAGCAACTAAGGAAATTGAAAATCAAAATTTAGATTTTGAAGTAGAACATTCTAAGATTAAAGAATTTGAAAATATTTTACATTCTTTTGAGAAAATGAGAAGTAGTTTAAAAATATCTTTGGAAAAACAATGGAAAACCGAACAAATACAACGGGAACAGGTTGCTTCACTTGCTCATGATTTAAAAACACCATTAACCGTTATGCAGGGAAATATCGACCTGTTAGACGAAACAAACCTTAATGAAGAACAAAAACTATATTTATCGTATGCAATGACCAGTTCAGAACAGATGAAACAGTATATAAAAACGTTGATTGATATATCCATAGCGTCTGCTGGCTATCAATTACAACTAGAAGATATAAATTTTTTAGATTTTTGGAAACATATTTTATCGCAAACTGAAATTGTCTGTAAAGATAAGGGACTTGTTATTCAGCAGACACAACGTAATTTTCCACAAAGTATAATTGGGGACAGAATGTTACTGGAACGAGCATTTATGAATTTAGTTTCAAATTCTTTAGAGTACTCGCTCGAAAATTCCACATTATATATAGACGTAGAGAGTAAGAACAATTATTTGAATATTTGTATTACCGACTGTGGTTGTGGTTTTTCAAAAGAGGCATTGGAACGCGCAAAAGAACGTTTCTATATGGTAGACCAAAGTAGAAGTTCTAAACTGCATTATGGAATGGGGTTATATATTGTTGATAGCATTATAAAACAGCATAAAGGAAAACTATTGTTAGATAATTCGATAGAAACCAAAGGAGCTAAAGTTACTATACAGTTACCATTATGAAATCTTCAAAATTAGGGGGTATCCTTTAAGTGAAGATAAAGATTGTATTATAGAATTATGACATATATATCGGTAACTGACGTTAATATTAAAAAGGAGTATGAATATTATGATAGGTATTAAAAAGTGAGATATTAAAAAAACCTTGAAAGCAGGTGCAAAGGCTGGCGGTCTTCCATTGGCTGATGTACGAGCTGATATTGAAGCGACGATTGATAGAGCTATGAATAGTACAGACCCAGAGGTACAGGCAAATTTTAAAAGGTATTTTGGCAATAAATGCCCTACACTCGAAGAATATATTTACAAGATTACGAAAAAGACAAAAGTTTGATTTAAGACTATTTGCTACTTGTGGAGCATATCAGCAAATAGATAATGCAGAATAGCAAAAAGGGAAAACAAGAAGCTGATTATTTCTTGCTCTCCCTGCTGTTCAAGATACCGTCAATCGTACCTTGAATGATTTTTAATTCGTTATCACTCAATAAATCAAGAGAGGTTTCTATCTGACGGTGAACTGTGTTTTTTACGACGTTCTCTGCTGGATAAATATTTCAGTCCACTATTACAATCATTATACCCTTTATATGAGTTAACATTTCATATTAATAGAATTTATAAAGCAGTCCGTTTGTGTAATTACACATTATCGGGCTGTTTTTGTTTTTAGTAATTTGTCAAATTAAGTGCAACACCGATGTAAGTGTTATAAATCTAATACTTCGTTAGGTGTTTTAAACCCTAAACATTTTCGTGGTCTGTTATTCATTTTTTCAAGATTCATCTTTAATTCATTTTCATCGACTAAAGATAAGTCCATTCCTTTTGGATAATACTCTCTAAGTAATCCGTTTGTATTTTCATTTGTTTCCTTTTGCCATGCATAATATGGATCGCAAAAATACGTTTTACATTTCAATTCTTTTTCTATCTCTTTATATCCTGAAAACTCTTTGCCTCTATCAAATGTTATGGTTTTTACTAGATTGTCAGGATATTCCTTTAAAGCTTCAATTATCGCAGGCGTGACATCCTTTGCTGTCCTGCTAGGTACTAATATTGCGATATATTTTCTAGATTTTCTTTCTGCTAATGTTACAAAGCAGTATTTACTTTTTCTTTTATGATCTATTCGTCCAGATTCTACTGTATCTCCTTCCCAATGACCTAATTCATCACGTTTATATACACTTTTATCTCTTTTTTTATCGTCCGCCCTCCATCGTTGAATTTTCCACGTTTTTCTGCTGGGCGTTTAAAGTTGCCTTTTCTTCTAAGGTTTCTCATCGTTACTTTATTTAAAAGTCCTTTATGAATGTATCTGTAAATTGATGAAGTTGAAGGAATGTTATGGATATCTTTGTTTTCTCTATTCGCTAT
>CAMWMY010000096.1 GCA_947175465.1 uncultured Erysipelotrichaceae bacterium
CGCTTGTTCATCTAAAGTTTCTAAGCGCATAGCAATTGCTATTTTCATTGGATCTCTCCTTTTTTATGTAGGAAAAAAATTCAAAATAAAATTTAAAAAAATATTGACACTATTGTTATTTTAGGGTATTATATTAACAGGTGAAGACACCTCTTGTGGCGGTCTCGCTAGTCTATTCTTTCTTCCCCCACCCATATGGATAGATTAGTATCTCCCCCAATTTGAGATCGCCACTTGTATAGCAATGTATAAAGTACCCTTAAGGGTACTTTTTATTATATTCATAAGAGATAAGAAAAGTGAAAAAAAAACTCTTATTTAAGAGTTTATAGGGAAACTAGTGCTTTTCCTTGCCAAGTATTTCTACGTGCAAGTTCTTTGTCAATCTCATTTAAAACGACTACTTTTTTTAAGGTCCATAAGGGGGCAATTAAATGCTCTTTTATACCATCTCCTGTTAATCGTTGAATAATCATTTCTTTAGGAAGTACTTCAAGTTGTTTGATAATTGTATCTACATAGGTATCTCGATCCATAATAGGGAATGGGTGTTGTTGGTATTCAAAGGCCATTGTTGTTTTTTCCATTAAATGCAGCATATGAATTTTAATTGCATGTACAGGTAATTCACCAATTTTTTTAGCAGATGCGATCATCATCTCTTGTGTTTCATAAGGGAGATTATTAATTAAATGTACACAAATTTTAATTCCCGTATTTTGTAGACGATGCACACAGTCTAAAAAAGTTTCAAACGTGTGACCACGATTGATTCGTTTAGCTGTTTCATTATGGATACTTTGTAAGCCTAATTCAATCCAAATTTCTTTTTTCTTTGTTAGTGAAGATAAATAGGCTATTTTTTCATCTTCTAAACAGTCAGCACGAGTTGCAATAGCTAGTGCTAGCACTTCTTCATTTTCTATGAAAGGGTCAAAGTGTGCTTTTAATGTATCTAAATCAGCATAGGTGTTTGTATATGCTTGAAAATAAGCAATGGCTTTTCCATGAGGCCATTTTTTTCGCATCATTTGAAGTCCTTTTTCAAATTGTGTTCGCATATCATCTTGAATATCACCTGCGCATTCTCCGCTTCCCATGGAACCACAGAAGGTACATCCACCATATCCAGCCGTTCCATCTCGATTTGGACAAGAGAAATTAGCATTTAAAGGAACCTTAAATACTTTTTCATGGAATCTATTTTTTAAATAGTAGTTCCATGTGTGATAGCGTTTATTATCATTACTATATAAAAAAGGATTTTTTACTTTCATATCATCACCGTATATATAGTATCATAAATGGAATTATATGTAGAATAATTTACTTTCTTATGGGATAATAAAAAAGAAGTTTTTATCTAATATGAGGAGTCGATTTTATGGAAGTAAAAAAGGAAAAGCGACAATGTCCAAGTTATCCTATTTATTATACTTTGTTAATTAAGAAAGTGAAGAATATAAATATGCATATTTCAAAACAAGGAGAAATTATTGTTAGTGCGAATCCTTATATACCACTACATAAAATTGATCTTTTTGTAGAGAAGCATATTGCATGGATTTTAGATAAGCAAAAAAAGATAAAAGAGCGTGAGGATAAAACGAAAATAACAAAAGAAAGTATTTATATTCTTGGCAAAAAGGTAAAGCTTGTTATTGTGAATGGTCCTTTTTCATCTGTTTCTAAGCAAAAAGGATATCTTAAAGTCACATTAAAAGAGGAAGATCATTTAGAAGCAGTTTTACAAGCTTTCTTAGATAAACTTGCACAAATATTATTTCATAAGCTAGCGCAACGTATTTATCAAAAGCTGCAAGAGTATCATCTTTCTTACCCACAAATTGTACTTCGAAAAATGAATAGTCGATGGGGAAGTTGTATACCTTCAAAAGGAAAAATAACATTAAATAAAAAATTAATACATTATCCTATTTCTTTTATCGAATATGTGATTTTACATGAATTTGTCCATTTTATTCAACCAAATCATTCCAAAGCTTTTTATCATATTATTCAATTTTATATGCCAGATTATAAACAAAGAATACAATTAGAACATTTATAAATGCATTTATTTTATGAAAGGAGGAAAAGAATGGAGTCATCATGGGAAAAAATAATATTTCAAAGGCGAAGAGAAAAAGAATATGGATATCCAATGGATACAAAGTGGTATGATAATAAAAGTATTGATCCTTTTTATATTGCTAAGTGGAAATCATACACACCTTTTTATAAGCTCTTTTTACAAACGAAAGGATCTTTTATGAAAAGGCTTCGCTCTTCTATGAATACAATACAGCAAAAAAAAGAAAAAGCTTGGATTGAAGAGAGTAGATTTAGTATGAAAAGTCATCATTCAATCATCAACCTTTATGTATATCGTCCATGGAAAGAAGAGAAGAACTTACCTTGTATTTTATATCTTCATGGAGGAGCATATGTTGGTGGGGGAATTGCGATGAGTGAAAATGTATGTCGTGCGATAAGTAAGCAAGCACATGCTGTTGTTTGCTATGTTGAATATCGTTTAGCTCCGCAAGCACAATTTCCTTTAGCTTTAGAAGATTGTTATGCAGCCATTGATTGGATAATGCAAAAAGCAAAGCAATTAAAAATACAAAAAGATGCTTTTTATATATGTGGAGAAAGTGCTGGAGGGAATTTAGCACTAGGCTGTTGTATAAAAGATATAGAGAAACAACAAAAGAGAATTAAAGGATGCATTCTTTTTTATCCTCATTTAGATATGAAAGAAAAAATACAGGATATTTATCAAATCTCTTTACCTAAAAATAAAATTGTTAAAAAGTGGATTCGAAAAGATATGCTGATGTTGTATGGGAGCTTACAAATAACCAAAAAATTATATTTGCAGCATCAAGAGGATTTGGAAAATCCACTTATTTCTCCTTATTATTATAAAAATTTGGCTAAGCTGCCCCCCATATTCATGATCCAAGCACAATTTGATGCATTACAAAAGCAAGGAGAACGTTTTGCTCAAAAAGTGTATGAAGCAGGTGGAAATATAAGAAGAATACAATACAAGGGAGTTCTTCATGCTTTTTTAGATCATATAGGATATCTACCACAAGTTTATGATGCAATTGAAGAAATTGCTTTCTTTATACAATCAAGAAAAGGAGATGAAAAAAATGAATAAAGAATGGTTATTAGAAATGTTACAAACACCTTCTGTAAGTGGATATGAAATCCCTTTACAAAAGAAAGTTATGGCTTATATGGAAAAGGTAAGCGATCGTGTGCACAGTGATCATGTAGGAAATGTTATTGGTATTTGTAATGAAAATCAAAAGATGAAAGTTTTATTGTGTGGACATATTGATGAAATCGGTTTTTTAATTACGAATGTTACAAGTGAGGGTATGGTAAAAGTAGCTAAATGTAGTAACGGAATTCGACCATTTTTATATGTAGGAACGCAAGTCCAAATTATGACGAAAAAAGGAATTGTCTATGGTGTGGTTATGAGCCCAAAAGATCATCAAATAGCAGTTAGTGATTTATGTATTGATATTGGGGCTATCTCAAAAGAAGATGCTTTGCAACATATTGCGATAGGAGATCCTGTATGTGCTGCTACATCTACGCTTCCTCTTTTAAATCAGCGAATTAGCGGTAGAGCATTAGATGATCGTATTGGTGCTTTTATTGTTATGGAAGCTATGCGTCTTGCGAAAGAGAAAGGGTGTAAACAAGGAATCTATTGTGCCACAACGGTAGGAGAAGAAACATCGATGCATGGAGCTTATCATGCAGCTCATTATGTACAACCTTCTTGTGCGATTATTGTCGATGTTACTTTTGCTAGTGATTATCCAGGAGTAGATGGAAACACAACAGGGGAAGTTGTATTAGGAGGCGGACCAGTTTTATGTAAAAGTTCGCTTGTTAATCATGCATTAAATCAAAGATTAATAGCGATTGCAGAGCGTCTTCATATTCCGTATCAATGGGAAGTGGCACCAGGAAAAACAAGTACGGATGGGGATGTTGTTCATTTTTCAAATGGAGGGACACCTATTGCTTTAATATCGATTCCTCTACGCTATATGCACTCTTCTATTGAAACTGCAAGCTATGAAGATGTTGCTTATATTATTCAATTATTATCACAATTTTTGTGTGAGTTAGAAGATGATTTTTGTTTTGACCCCTTCCATAATGAATAAGAAAATGATTATAAAAATACATCTATTCCAATGAAATGAGAATAGATGTATTTTTAGATAACAAGTCAAATAATTATTTTATTCTTTATTTTTCATTCTATATTGTTTAAAAAGATGAGGAAGCGTATGGATAATTTGTTGCACTGTTTGTTCTATTGATTCATTATTTTGAAAAGTATAATCTGCAAAAGAGTCATAAAGAGCAGCACGTTCATTGTATAAAGATATTAGCATTGTTTTATTTTGTGCAAGAGGCCGATGTTCATTATGAAGATGGATAAGTTGAAGATCACGATCTAGATAAAGAAGAATACTATTACTAGCTAATGCATTCATAATATCTTCATTTTTTACAACCCCGCCACCTGTTGCGATAATTTTATTGTGCATTGTTGCGACTTTCAAACATACTTGTTTTTCAAGTTCTCGAAAATGATCTTCACCATATTTAGCAAAAATATCTCCAATTTTTTGTTGAGCCGTTTGTTCAATGAGCTGATCTGTATCAATAAACTCTTTTTGTAAATGTTGAGCTAGGGCTTTTGCTATTGTTGATTTTCCAGCTCCTGGCATACCGATAAAAACAAGATTGAGTTTATTATGCAAAATCTCTTCATATAAAGTATCAATTATCTTATCATCAATTGTTGTTTGAAGAAAAATTTCAACTGCATATTTTGCTTGGGCAATGAGCATTTCCATACCGTTAATATATTGTAAGTTTTTTCTTTTCGTTTGTTGGTATAAAAGAGTATGAAGAGGATTGTAAATGAGATCCATTACTACTTTACAATGAGGAAAAGAAGTAAGATCGATAGGCGTACTAAGTATATTTGGATACATACCAACAGGGGAAGTATTAATGATGACTTCTACATCTTTATGATATGTATAACATGTTTCATAATCAATAACACCTTCTCTTTGTGTCTTATTTACAATAATGATTTCTTTTGGCTGTGCCTTTTCAACTACTGCTTTAATAGCACAACAGGCACCACCACTTCCAATAATTAAAACTTTTTTTCCATGAAGTTGAATAGCATATTTTTTAAGTACATAAGCAAAACCAAGAGTATCCGTATTATAACCGATGAGTTGCTTGTTACGGTGGACAATTGTATTGACTGCACCTACTACTTGTGCACTTTCATCGATACTATCTAAATAAGGAAGAACTTCTTTTTTATAAGGAATCGTTACATTAATGGCCTTGAATTGTCTTTGGTTCATAAAAGATATAAATTCTTGCTTATTCAAAGAAATTAAATGATAAGTATAAGAAGCTAAGCGCTCATGAATTTGTTTTGAAAAACTATGAGAAAGTTTTTCTCCAATTAAACCATAGGTCATATTATATCTTCCTTTCTTTTCTATATGAAGT
>CAMWMY010000097.1 GCA_947175465.1 uncultured Erysipelotrichaceae bacterium
TAAAACGCTAAGCCATCTCTCCATCCTTAATAAATATCCTTTAAATAAGAAACTATCTTTAAGAATTTTATATAATGTTAAAATAGCAATTGAATAATAAAGTGATCTACGTTATAATAAGAACATAAAACATTGATAGGACATAGTAGTAAAGGGACTAATAACAGGGAAAGATAATCGTAGACTGGAAGTTATCTATATTATAAACTTTATGAATTCACCCTAGAGTGAGATTAATCATCTCCCGTAACATACGGTTATCATGTAAGATTAATAAGTGTGTCGCAAGATGAAGCAGGATGGTACCGCGTAATGAATTATACGTTCCTGTATCTTGTGATTTTTTATATTAATAGAAAGGAAATGGGATTTATGGAACTTTTAACAAAAATGAAAGAAGAAGGTTTAGCAAAAATTAAAGATTGTTGTGATATAGCAAGTTTACAGCAAATTAAAGTTGATTATTTAGGAAAAAAAGGAAGCATTCAAGAATTAATGAAGCAAATGAAAGAACTTTCTCAAGAAGAAAGACCACTTTTTGGAAAACAAGTAAATGAGCTAAAAGAAGTTTTTGAAAATGCTATTGAAGATCAAAAACAATACTTGGAAGAAAAGCAGATGAAAGAAAGGATGGAACAAGAAAAAATTGATATTACATTACCAGGTCTTCGTCCTCACCTTGGTACGCTTCATCCATTGACACGTATTCAACAAGAAATAGAAGATTTGTTTATTGGGTTAGGATACAGTATAGCAGAAGGTCCTGAAATTGAATTTGATTCTTATAATTTTGAACGTGCGAATATTCCACAAGGGCATCCTGCTCGTGATATGCAAGATACTTTTTATATTCATGGTGACTTACTTTTAAGAACGCATACAACAGCGATTCAAACACGTCAATTAGAAAAGTACGCACCTCAAGCTCCCGTAATGGTGATTTGTCCTGGGAAAGTGTATCGAAGAGATGATGATGACGCAACACATTCTCATCAATTTACACAAATTGAAGGGCTTGTTATTGGTGAACAAGTTGCTATGTCAGATTTAAAAGGAACGCTAGAGTTAATGGCTAAAAAAATGTTTGGAGACAAACGTACAATTCGTTTTCGACCAAGTTATTTTCAATTTACAGAGCCTAGTGTAGAAGTTGATGTTAGCTGTCATATTTGTAATGGAAAAGGCTGCCATGTTTGTAAAGAGACAGGATGGATTGAAGTATTAGGAGCTGGAATGGTACACCCTCATGTATTAGAAATGGCTGGGTATGATCCAAAGAAAGTTTCAGGTTTTGCATTTGGTGTTGGAGTTGAGCGTGTAGCCATGTTGAAATATGGAATTGATGATATACGTCATTTTTATATGAATGATATACGTTTTTTAAAAACATTTACACGTTTTGAATAGGAGGGAAACATATGATTATTACAAAAAATTGGTTACATCAATATTTAGATTTATCAGATATTTCAGCAACTGAGCTTGCGAAACGATTAACAGATGCAGGTTTAGAAGTAGAGAGTATTGAAAGAATGAGTAATGCCTCTCATCTTATTATTGGGCAAGTTATCGCTTGTGAACCACATCCTGATTCTGACCATCTACATGTTTGCCAAGTGAATATTGGAGATTCTGTTGAACAAATTGTTTGTGGAGCTCCTAATGTAGCAGTAGGGCAAAAAGTAATTGTAGCAAGAGTAGGAGCTAAGTTACCTAATGTTGAAATAAAAGCAAGTGTGATACGTGGACAAAAAAGTAATGGAATGTTATGTTCTCTTGCTGAGCTTGGTGTTGATCCTAAAAGATTGTTACCAGAGCAAATGGAAGGAATTGAAGTTTTAGAAGATGAAGCTCCAGTAGGTCACGAAGACCCTTTAGCTTACTTAGGATTAGACGATTATATTTTTGATATTGGGCTAACTCCTAATCGAAAAGATTGTATGGCTGCATGGTCAATGGCTTTAGAAACAGCAGCTATCTTAGAAAAAGAAATTAGTTTACCTAAGTTACATATTGATGCACCTATGGAAAGCGCAAGCTTCAAAGTAAAAAGTGAAACAGAAAAATGTATCTTCTATCTAGGAAAAGCGATTCACCGTGTAAGTGTAAGACCGTCGCCAAAATGGATGCGTGATCGTTTAATGGCTATGGGAATTCCTTCGATTAATAACTTGGTAGATATTAGTAATTATGTTATGTTAGAAACAGGGCAACCACTACATTTTTATGATTTAGCTGCTCTTCCATCAAAAGAAATTGTTGTTAAAGATCAACAAATATGCACTTATAAAGCACTTGATGGAAAAGAATATGATATCCAATCAGAGGATATTTTATTGACGAGTGAAAATAAACCAATTGGAATTGCAGGAGTTATAGGAGGAGATGATAGTAAAATAAATGAAAACACAAAGGGTATTTTTATAGAAGCAGCTATCTTTGATCCTATCTGTATACGTAATACAAGTCGAAGATTAAACCTTCTATCAGAAGCGAGTATTCGTTTCCAAAAAGGAATTGAACCACTAGCACCGTTTAAAGCAATTGCTAGAGCACTAGAATTATTGACTATTTATGCAGATGCTAGTGAAATGGAAGAGACTGTACAATGTGGTAAAAATCCTTATGTTCCTGTAGAAATTGATATTAATTTAGAGCGCATGAATGCTTTATTAGGAACACAATTTGAATATTATGAAGTATTTGGAGTTTTAAATCGTTTACAATTATCTCCAAGAATGCAAAAGCATGGTATAAGAGTATCGATTCCAAGTTATCGTGAAGACTTACGCATTGAAGAAGATATCGTAGAAGAAATTATTCGTTTTATGGGCTATGATCGCTTACCTAGTACTTTACCAACATTAGCTTCAACTTTAGGATGTTTGGATAAGCGTCAAGCTTTAAGAAGACAGCTACGTACCATCTTAACGAATTTAGGTTATTATGAAGCCCAAACATATACCCTTATATCAGAAAGGTTAAAAGAAGATGCACTTCTTCCATTTAATAACACAGTAGAAGTAGCTTCTTGTATGAGTGAAGAACATAAGTTTATTCGTGAGTCTATTTTACCAAGTTTATTGGATAGTATGGCCTATAATCAAGCGCGTTCTATAAAAGATGCTGCTTTATTTGAAATTAGCAATGTATATGCTCATGATATTGTAGAGGAAAGACTTGCTATTGCATGTAGCGGAGTTTTACAACAAAACAAGTGGCAAAATTATCAAGTAAAAGCAGACTTTTATACATTGAAAGGGTTAATTGAAACAATTTTATCTTCTATAGGCTTTGATCAAAAAAGAGTGGTTATAAAACCAAACCAGCAAGATGATAATCAATTACATCCATATCAAAGTGCACTTCTTTACATTGGAAAAGACCTTGTGGGAGTTTTTGGAAAATTGCATCCTAAAATAGCTAAGAAATATCAACTTTCTGATGTTTTTGTAGCAGAATTAAAATTAGATGTACTATTAAACAATCAGCCATCAAGAATTAAATTTACACCAATATCAAAATATCCTTCTATTACCCGAGATTTAGCTCTTATAGTAGAAGAAACTATACCTGTAGAGATGATTATACAAAGTATTCAAAAACAAGGAAAGCTACAAAAAGAGCAGATTATTCAAGATATTGAAGTTTTTGATGTTTATACTGGTGAGCATGTAGAAGTAGGGAAGAAATCTATTGCTTTATCGATACAATTTCAATCTTTAACTCACACATTAAAAGATAGTGAAATTCAGGAAGTTTATGATCGTATTATTCAAGGCTTGTATCAAGATGTAAAAGCAGTTTTAAGAAGTTAATAAAAAAAGCAATAACGCTATCTTAAAAATAAAAGAAACGTGTTATTGCTTTTTTATACTTTCTACAAAGTTAAGGCAATACTTCGGATGTAGCATGTTGGAGGCGATAAATATTTACTTGCGGTAAAGAAAATAATCGCATGTCTAGTTTTGTAGTACCTAATCCATTGGATACGACAAGTTTGGTTGTATTGTTAATATAGTAATTACCATGGTTATACATTTGCGCTCCTTCTAAGGTGTCTAACGGACCTATAAGAGGAAGTGAAATTTGGCTTGCATGTGAATGTCCTGCAAAAATAAGATCTAAAGATGCTAAAGGAATCTGCGATTCATTTACAATATCAGGGCAATGCGTAATAGCGATATTAAACTCTTCATTGCTTACTCCTTGGAAGGCTACATCATAATCAGGTTTTCCATTAATAAGGGAATCAAGTCCAATAAGGGTAATGGAAGCATTACTTTGATTATGTAAACGTAGTGAACGGTTGGTAATAATCTCAAAATCACTATCATTAAGAATACGAGTAGCGCGAGTTTTTATCTCTTCATTTGTTAAATCACGCTCTCCTAATACAGCAAATTTTCCTAGAGGTGCTTTTAAACTTTTCAAAAGCTCAATTAGTTGGGTTGTACTTTGCTCACTAGGTGTATGATTGATTGTATCTTCAAAAAGGTCTCCACCAAAAAGAAGAATATCAGGATGTGATTGATTAATTTTTTGAATCATATTTGCAAGACGATCATATGTCATAAATTGGCCAAATTGTATATCGGTGATAAAGGCTATAGTGACATCATGAAAATCTTCTGGTATTTTTGTTGATTGGATTGTTTCATATTGAATTTGAATACGTTCAACTGCAATGTAGACAGAATAAAAAAATATACTTACGCCTATGAAAGCAATCATTAAAAATACACCACATATTTTTATTACTTTTTTTAACATCGATTCACCTCATATTCTTTCTTATTTTATCATATCCTATATAAGAAAGGAATTGGTAAAATGAATTTATCATTAGTAAATGAATTTCAAAAACAAGAAAAACGTACATTAGTTAAAGCATATGTAAATAAAAAGATATCAACAACAAAATGTATTTGTATTTCGGCAGAGCAATCAAGTTTACTAGTAGGAGAGAAATGGATGATTGAGGAAGTATTAAAAGAACAAGGAGCTTCTATTCTTTATCAAGAGGTTGTATGTGTAAACTCTAGTATTCCTTTAAAAGATGCAAGTGGGTTATCTGCAAGAGTAGAACCAGGTGCCTATATTCGTGAGGGGGTAAGTATAGGAAAAAATGCTATTATTTTGATGGGAGCAATTATAAATATTGGAGCATCTATTGGAGATGAAACAATGATTGATATGAATGCAGTGGTTGGTTCTAAAGTGCAAATAGGGAAAGGTGTCCATGTAGGGGCAGGAAGTGTAATTGCAGGAGTTTTAGAACCAGCTAGTAAAAAAGAAGTTGTCATTCATGATCATGTGATGATTGGAGCGAATGCTGTTATTTTAGAAGGTATTGAAATAGGTGAGGGTGCTGTTATAGGTGCAGGGAGTGTTGTAACCAAAGATGTAAAACCATATAGTGTTGTTGTTGGAGTACCAGCAAAAGAAGTGAAAAAGAGAAAAGAAGTAGTGGAAGATAAAGTAGCTATTTGTGAAGAATTAAGAAATTTATGATATAAAAAAACTTCATCTTATATAAAGAGAGTGTAAAATAAACTGTGTAAGTCAGTAGCGCGCGGAC
>CAMWMY010000098.1 GCA_947175465.1 uncultured Erysipelotrichaceae bacterium
CCTTTTTAATATCTATTTTTCAATAACTCTTTTTATAAACTATATACACTTTAATAAAAAAGATAATTTCATAAACAGAAATTATCTTAAATAAACACTTCTATTAAAATTCTCCATTAGAACTAGGATCATACTTTCCTTCCCAAGGCACTAATTTTGCATGTACCAAATAACGTCCTTCAGAACCAACACCACCTAATTCATACGAACATGTACTTAACGTAATCATACGGTCTCCTATTTCAAAAGGTACTTCTCTTTTATGTAATGACTTCGCTTTAACAGCATTTACATAATTAAGAAATGTTTGATTCGCTTGAAATCCAATTTTATAAGAATCACTTGTTGCCGTCGTATGATACATACTCATAACTTCTGCTCGATAATTTCCTTGAGGAGTATATATATAAATATAAGGATGATCATTAAAAAATTGTTCATCTTTAAATTTTTCTAACGCCGTAAACATCGTTCCATGATAAACATTGTGTCCATAAATAAAAGTATTCATGTCACTAAAATCTCTCGCTTGTCGATAGTCGATAAAAATAGAACCTGCATAGTTCACCTTTTTTTCAAAAGTATGATTCAAATAATAATCATTATCAAAACTTTTCACAATAGGATAACTAATATCTGTATCAGGAATAATAATCCAACCTGCAACATCTGAATTAATTGCTTGCAAAGCTGGAAAATCTACAGTAAAAGGCTCCCTTGGATCTTCCGGTATTCCTGCTACTAAAGCAATGCGCTTATGTTCCTCTTTTTCATCATAATTAGCTTTATAAATTTTAAATAGTTCAAAGCCTGAATATAAAAATACTGCAAGAGCAACTAAAAATATAATTTTATTAATAATTCCTTTTCCTTTTTTTTGTTTTTTATCTTTCATTCTTTCACCATCATTCCTATTCTTTTTTATTGTAACATATTTCAACTATTTATCCTATATTTTATATCAAAACATAAATTTTCATACCTTTTCTATGAAAATAAAAATTTATTTGCATAACAATAATAGTTCGTTTATGATATATACATAAGAAAGATGGTGACATAATGAAAAAACAAATATTATTATATCAAGCTTCCGATGCGACTTGTGAAGCTTTAAAAGCTATAGATATGTGCTTTCGACAAATTCGTCAAGATGAACTACATGAAACACTAGGCTACTTATTAGAAATGGATGGTTTTTCAAAAGCAGATATGAAAGAAAAACCAAAATCTTTCTCTTTTGATTTAATGATTTTAGCAAATATTGAAGATGATGAAATACGTAAAATTTCAGAACATTTAAAAGCTTGTAACGCTAATATTGAGCGTAAATGTTTACTAACAAAACATAATCAACATTGGACATTAGAAGCTTTACTAGAAGAAATTGATAAAGAACATACGTATTTCCAATATTATAATGAATTGCATAGACTCATTCTCGATGCACAAAATATCGATTTATCTACTTGTAAAAAAGAAGCTGCTCTAGCTTATCAAACAGCATTTATGAACGGTTATACTGTCTTACAAGAAAAGGATGAAGATTTAGAAAAACTACAAATAGCAATCGAAATGATAAAAAAGGCAAAAGAGCAATTATAAAGAAAAAACTCTCATTGAGAGTTTTTTTATATTCTTTTTCTTACTTCTCTTTTATATATTGATCAAGGGCAGAAAACCATTGCCTTTTTAATTCTTCTTCCTTAATTGTACGATTAGCATTACTTGTGCTCGGCAATACTATACATGGTAAAGCAATTTCTTGGCAGTGCTTTTGATATAATTCATAGCTTTTCTTTCCATTGCATATAATAGCTTTTAGTGTAGGATATCGCTTCCATAAAGATACAATATCATTGCACTTCACTTTTTTTATTTGAGCATCTAAACTACCTTCTCGTTCACATGTCTGAATAACATCCCATAAAATAATATGATTTTGTTTGATTAAAGTTACTTTTTCTTCATAAGAATAGAATTCTTTTTGAAAATAATGTCCCATAATCTTCCAAAATCGATTATGCTTAAATCCATAATATTCTTGTTTTTGCAATGAAACAACAGATGGCATTGATCCTAAAATCATAATTTTAGGCTCTTTTGCAATAATCGGTGGAAAACTATGCAACAACTTCTTCACCAATCAAATCATGAGGTAATGCTTCTACAATTTTAACCTTTACAAAACTACCAAAAGGAATAGCACGAGAACTCTTAAAAGTAACCATTCCATCAACACCATCAGGTGCACTTGATGTACTTCTACCACGATACATACCAATCAATCCTTCTTGTGCTTCTACTAAAACTTCTACCTCTTGACCAATCATACGTTTATGATTTTCCAAAGAAATATTTTCTTGTAATTTCATTAATTGTGCTAGACGTTCTTCCTTCACTTCTTCTTCAACAGCACCTTCCATACGATAAGCTGCTGTATCTTCTTCTGGAGAATATGTAAATCCTCCTACACGATTCCAACGTACCTCTTCTATAAATTGCATTAACCCTTGGAAATCTTTTTCATCTTCTTGAGGGAATCCAACAATAAAAGTTGTACGAAGTGTAGCATGAGGATGATAGTGTCGAATCATCGTTATCATTTTCTTTACTTCTTCTACACTTCCTCTACGATTCATCAGTTTTAAGATTTTATCTGTCCCATGTTGCATAGGAATATCGAAATAAGGAACTACTTTCTTTAATTGTGCCATACCTGCGATTAAATCTTCATCAATTTCATCAGGATACATATATAAAATACGAATCCAATGGAACCCTTCTATTTGATGAATTTCTTTTAATAATCTTAATAAAGAGCGTTCACCATATAAATCAACTCCATAACGTGTTGTATCTTGTGCAATTAAAACAAGCTCTTTTACACCACTTTGTGCTAAACGCTTAGCTTCTTCCACTAATTGTTCAATAGGAAACGAAACATTTCCTCCACGAATCAGTGGGATTGCACAATAAGTACATCCATTTGAACAACCTTCCGCAATTTTCAAATAAGCAGTCCATGGTTTACTAGATACTAAACGCTCACTTTTTGCATAGCTTACTAATGTATGATCATCAAATAAATCACCTAAAATTTCATGGATACGATGATATTCTTTAATCGAAATAACAGCATCAATTTCAGGAATATCATTTTGTAATTCTTCTTTATAACGCTGTGCTAAACAACCTACTACAATCAATTTTTTACAATTTTTTTCTTTATATTTCGCCATTTCAAAAATTGTACGAATACCTTCTTCTTTTGCTGTATTAATAAATCCACAAGTATTAATAATAATAGCTTCTGCTTCATCTGGATTATTCACAAATTCATAAGAATTTTGTTTAAGCATCCCCATTATTTTTTCACTATCTACTAAATTTTTACTGCATCCTAAGCTTATAAACCCTATTTTCATATAAAACACCTCGTTTTTTATTTTACCATGAAATTAAACTTCATGAAAGCCTTATCCTCTCTCAACTATTATAAGAAGTTTTTAAACATAAGAGTTGAAAACTATTAAATCCTATGTTAATATTAAATATATTCTATATGACTTGTTAGCTCAGCTGGCAGAGCAACTGACTCTTAATCAGTGGGTCCAGGGTTCGATTCCCTGACGAGTCACCATGAAGCACATATATCTATATCTTTTATATAAAAGATATAGATTTTTTATAGTATAAAAAGAAAACTTACTTGTAATAGAAATGAGGTTATTTCATGAATCCCAAAATATATGAATTTCAAGCTATCATTCATAAAGTTCCCGATATAGATGGAGCTTATGTAGAATTTCCTTATGATGTTTATAAAGAGTTTAGTAAAAAAAGAGTAAAAGTAAAAGCTACTTTTGATGGTACTCCTTATTTAGGAAGCCTTGTACGTATGAAAACGGTTCATCACATTATCGTTTGCGTAAAGATATCCGTGCTCGTATTGGAAAACAACCTGGTGATTATGTACATGTAACAATCCAAGAGCGTGAATAAATTAGTTATAGATAAATATAGGATATTTATAATGATAAAAAGAGAGTTGTAACTCTCTTTTCTTATTGTCATTTTTACATCATAGGTGCTAATACATTTATAATAGAGCGAATAATTCTTACTCTTAAAGGTATATGTGAACATTCCTCTAAAGTTATTTCATGCGATTTGGCTAATGTTTCCATATAATCTTCTTTTAATGCATCTACAACCTTGCTTCGATAAAATAAAATTCCACATTCATAATGTAAATAATAAGATCGATAATCCATATTAATCGTCCCTATAATAGCTACTTTATCATCGGACACAAAACATTTAGAGTGAATAAAACCAGGCGTATATTCATAAATCCGCACACCTGCTTCTATTAACCCCTTATATGTATGCCGTGTAAGAGCAAAAGCATATTTTTTATCAGGAATATGGGGAACAATAATTCTCACATCAACTCCATTTTTAGCTGCTAATATAAGTGCCGTTTTCATCTCATTATCGATAATTAAATAAGGAGTTGTCGCATATACATATTGATTTGCTCCATTGATCATATTAATATGCGCATATTCCCCTACATTTTCCCGATCTGTAGGAGCATCCGAAAACGGTTGTACAAAACCATCGGATTGAAAATGTCGTATTTCTGAAAATTTAGCTTTGTAATTAAAAAAGTCTTCTTTCTTTTCTTCATCATAATTCCAAAATTGTAGGAACATGACCGTAAAACTCCATACGGCCTCTCCTTTGATCATCGCACCACTATCTTTCCAATGACCAAAGCGGACTTTACGATTAATGTATTCATCAGCTAAATTAATTCCTCCTGTCATTGCAATAATACCATCAATAACAAGTATTTTTCGATGATCACGATTATTCATCTGCATAGCTAAACGTGGTCTTAAAGGATTAAATACTTTGGTTTTAATACCTAACTTTCTTAACTTTTTAGCATAGCCACTGCCTAATGTTTCAATACAGCCTGCATCATCATAAATTACACGAACATCAACGCCTTCTTGAACTTTCTCAATTAAAATATCTAAAATAGTATTCCACATAATACCTTCTTCAATAATAAAATACTCAAGAAAAATAAATTTTTTAGCCCGTTTTAATTCTTTTATCATGCACTGAAACTTATCCTCGCCCAAAGGAAAGAAAGTAGTTTCCGTATTTCTATAAATAGGATAATCTGCAATTTTCCATAAAAGATTTGCTTGCTTATGTATAATGAGATCTTCTTCCTTTAAATCTTCTAAAAGCTGAACATCTTGCCAAAAAAAAGTATGGATTTTTTCATGTGATTTATTATCACGAAGACGAAGTTCTTTAGGAACTTTTTGCCCACCAAATAATAAGTATAAAAAGCCTCCAAAAACAGGTAATGTTACAATAACCAAAATCCACGTTACTTTATAGGACGGATTTTCATTCTTATTTATAATATAAATGCTCATAATAAAACTTAATGCTATAAAAATAAAGTAC
>CAMWMY010000099.1 GCA_947175465.1 uncultured Erysipelotrichaceae bacterium
TCTTTATGAAGCACAAGCACGTGGGATTTCAATGATTCGTGATGCTAACCCATCAAAAGAATATTTAACGATTAAAAGTTTGGAAGCTTATGAAAAAATGGCAGATGGAAAGGCAACAAAAATTATTGTTCCTTCAGAATTACAAGGAATGGCTTCTTTATTAACAAGTGCAAAAACATTGTTATCAGATAAAGACATAGCTAAAAATATTGATCAAAATTTAGAAAATCTTAAGCGATAAAGGGAGATAAAACTTCCTTTTTTTTATAATGAAAAGTAAGGAGATGAAAGCTTATTTTTCGTATAGAGAAGAGGAGGTGTTACATGCGTAATCAAATTTTATATTATGCGTGGAAGTATCATGGTGAATGGAAACAAATAGCTAAGGCCATTTGTGAGCAAGAAAAGTGGGATGTTTTATCTTATGAGGGGCAATTTGTGACGATTGTAGATGATGAATATCCTAATTCTTTGCGTATGCTGGAGTTTCCACCATGGATTTTATTTTATGAAGGGGATTGGACATTGCTAGAGCGAAAGGCTGTTGCAGTTATAGGAAGTAGAAAAACTTCTTTTTATGGTAAGAAGGCTTGTGAGCATGTCGTTTCTTTATTAAAAAAGCGTTATGTCATTATTTCAGGAGTTGCGAAAGGAATTGATCGTTTCGCACATCAAGAAGCTTTAAGTCACCATACAATAGGAATTATTGGGTGTGGATTAGATATTTCTTATCCAAAAGAAAATACATTATTGTATCAACAATTAAAAAAGAATCATCTTATCATCAGCGAATATCCTAAGGGCGTAAAACCACTAGCTCATCATTTTCCATGGCGTAATCGATTAATTGCAGCTTTAAGCTCTTCTATTATTGTTATTGAAGCCAATATAAAAAGTGGGACAATGTTAACAGTGAATGAAGGCTTAATTTTGAATAAGTCGATTTATTGTATACCTCATGCATATTTTGAAGAACAGGGCAAAGGATGCAATTTATTAATTTCACAAGGTGCTAATGTTATTGTGGATGATCAAGATATTGAACATATTTAAAAGAAATTATTTGACAAATGGAAGAAATATCGAAATAATAAGATACGTATAGTAGGCAGGAGGTTTATATGGCAAAATTAGTTATTGTAGAGTCCCCTTCAAAATCAAAGACAATTGAAAAGTATCTTGGAGCAGATTATCAAGTTGTTTCTTCTAAGGGGCATATTCGTGATTTAGCCACTACAGGAAAAGGTGGACTTGGAATTGATATTGAGGATAATTTTAAGCCAACTTATAAAGTAAGTACAGATAAAAAAGCTATTGTGAAAGACTTAAAGGCAAAAGTAAAAAAGAGTGATGAAGTTTTATTAGCAAGTGACCCTGATCGTGAAGGAGAAGCGATTGCATGGCACTTAGCACAAGAACTTGGTTTAGATATGGAGAAACAAAATCGTATTATTTTCCATGAAATCACCAAAGGAGCTGTTTTAGAGGCTTTAAAAACACCAAGAACGATTAATCAAGATTTAGTGAAGTCACAAGAAACACGTCGTATGCTTGATCGTATTATTGGGTTTAAATTATCAAAATTATTGCAAAGTAAAATTCAATCGAAGTCAGCAGGTCGTGTGCAATCCGTTGCTTTGCGATTAATCGTTGAAAAAGAAAATGAAATACGTAAATTCGTATCCGAAGAATATTGGACATTGGCTGCGAATATTCAAAAAGATAAAGCACGTTTTATAGCTACTTTAGCCAAAGTAGATGGTAAAAAGGCAAAGCTGGCAAATGAAGAAGAGACGAATGCTATCATCCAGCGATGCAATCAAGCATATTGTGTAACATCAATAGAGCGCAAAGTACGTAAAAAAGAAGCTAAAATGCCATTTATTACTTCTACATTGCAACAAGAAGCAAGTACAAAACTAGGATTTGGTGCTAAAAAAACAATGCAAATAGCACAAAAACTTTATGAAGGTATCGCTTTAGGAAATCATACAGAAGGGTTAATTTCTTATATGCGTAGTGATTCTACAAGATTATCAGATGTTTTTATTAAAGATGCCTTTTCTTATATCGAAACAACTTTTGGAAAAGAATATGTTGGAAAAGCACGTCAAAAAAATAGTGATAATGCACAAGATGCCCATGAAGCTATTCGACCAACGAATATTCAAAATACACCAGAATCAGTGAAAGAATATTTGACGAACGATCAATATAAATTGTATAAATTGATTTATTCACGTGCTGTTGCTTCTCTTATGTCAGCAGCTAAAAGCGATGTTGTATCTGCTGTTATTACGAATAATGGATGTGAATTCCATGCAAATGGTTCCACACTTACTTTTGATGGGTATTTAAAACTTTATGGTGCTTATGAGCAAACAAAAGATGAAATGTTACCATTATTAAAAGAGGAAGAAATATTAGAACAAGTGAAGCTAGAAGGAAAGCAACACTTTACAGAACCACCTCTTCGTTATTCAGAAGCAAGGCTAATAAAAGAGATGGAAGATAAAGGAATTGGAAGACCTTCTACTTATGCTCTTATCATTGATACTTTGCAAGCACGTGGTTATGTAGAATTGAAAAAGTTAAATGAAGGAAGTAAAACGAAAGTATTTATACCGACTGAACAAGGAGAGCTTACAGATACAAAGCTTCAAGAGTTTTTTAGCAGTATTATTAATGTTATGTATACAGCCAATATGGAGAAAAGTTTGGATGAAATTGCAATTGGTCAATTAGATAATGTGCAAGAGTTGCGTCAATTTTATAATACGTTTGATCCATTATTACAAGATGCTTATGAAAAAATGGAGAAAAAAGAATTAGAGCGAACAGGAGATCCTTGTCCAGAGTGTGGAAGTGAATTAGTATACCGAATAGGAAAATATGGAAAGTTTATTTCTTGTATTAATTTTCCTTCTTGTAGATATACAAAAAGTGAAGAGGATGCACCAGAGATAGAAGAAGTTTGTCCAAAATGTAATAGCAAAATGGTTATGAAAAAAGGACGCTATGGGGCTTTTCTTGCATGTAGTAATTATCCGGAGTGTAAGTATATTAAAAGCAATAAAGAAAAAGAAGCTCCAAAGCCTACAGGAGAGAAATGTCCAGAATGTTCTCATGACTTAGTGGAAAGAAAATCGCGTTATAATACGACTTTTATAGGATGTAGCAACTATCCAAAATGTCGCTATATTAAAAAAGTAGACAAAGAGAAAAAAGAAGATACAAAGAAAGAAGATGACAAAGAATGAAAAAGGTAACGATTGTAGGAGCTGGACTTGCTGGATGTGAGGCTTGTTGGCAATTAGTAAAAAGGGGAATTCCCGTACGTTTAATAGAAATGCGCCCTGTAAAAATGACACCAGCACATCATAGCGAACAATTTGCAGAGTTAGTATGTTCCAACTCTTTACGAAGCGATGCCCTTAATAATGCAGTAGGTGTTTTAAAAGAAGAAATGCGTATGCTAGATAGCCTTATTTTAAAAATGGCAGATAAGCATCGTGTTCCAGCTGGAAGTGCACTAGCTGTTGATCGTATTTCTTTTTCGCAAGAGATTACTTCGTTTATTAAAAGTCATCCTCTTGTAGAAGTTGTACATGAAGAAGTTTTAGATATTCCTAAAGAACCTTGTATTCTGGCATCAGGACCTTTAACAAGTGATGCACTTAGTAAGTCCATTCAAGAGTTATTGCAAGAAGAAGCATTATATTTTTATGATGCAGCAGCACCTATTATTGAAAAAGAAAGTATTGACTTTTCAAAAGCGTATAAGAAATCAAGATATGATAAGGGAGAAGCAGCTTATATTAATTGTCCTATGACGAAAGAAGAGTTTGATCGCTTTTATCATGAACTTGTACATGCAGAAGTAGTAAAGTTAAAAGAATTTGAGGAAGAAAAATATTTTGAAGGTTGTATGCCTTTTGAAGAAATGGCACGAAGAGGAGAAAAGACATTATTGTTTGGACCTATGAAACCTGTAGGTCTAGAGACTCCTGATGGGGAAAAGCCTTATGCAGTTGTTCAATTACGTCAAGATGATGCGGCAGCAAGTTTATATAATATTGTAGGTTTTCAAACGCATTTAACTTGGAAAGAACAAAAACGTATTTTATCTCTTATTCCTGGACTTGAAAATGTGTCTATTGTTCGTTATGGGGTAATGCATCGAAATACATTTATTTGTTCACCAAAAGTTTTAAAACCTACTTATCAATATCATAAACGTGAAGATTTATTTTTTGCTGGCCAAATGTGTGGAGTAGAAGGGTATGTGGAAAGTGCAGCTAGTGGTTTATTGGCAGGATTAAATATGGCTAATCTATTATCTGGAAAAGATCCTGTTATATTACCACCTACTTGTGTGATAGGATCGATGGCGCATTATATTACGCATACGCATGCTTCTTATTTTCAGCCGATGAATGCAAACTTTGGTATTATGCAATTGGAAAGTAAAGTAAAAAAGAAAGAGCGAAAAGAAGCTTATGCTAAGCAAGCGTTGGAGGTTATTGAACGCTTAAAGGATCAGTTTGTATAGTGGAAGAATTATTAGAGCGATTTTTACAATATATCAATCATAGCAATACAGGATCGCTACATACTTTACAAGCATATGAACGTGATATTCGAGAGTTTTATGTGTATATGCAAGAAGAGGGAATATTACAATTAGAAGAGGTGGATCGTATTTTAGTGATGAATTATATTGCTGAATTACGAAAGAAAATGGGTGTTAGAGGAAATATGAAGGGTACAAGTATTGCAAGGAAATTATCTTCTCTACGCTCTTTCTATCGCTATCTTAATGAATATGTAGGAATAGGGAAGAATCCATTTTTATATTTAAAAACACCTAAAATGCCAAAGCGTATCCCAGAATTCCTTTTTTATGATGAAGTGGATTTGCTATTATCTTCGATACAAGAGGATAATGATGCTGGTATACGTAATCGAGCAATGTTCGAACTTATGTATGCTTGTGGCTTACGTGTAAGTGAAGTCATCCAATTAAAAGTAAAAGATGTGGATTTGCATGATTGTGTATTGCATATTACCGGAAAAGGAAATAAACAAAGAGTAGTTCCTTTTTATCTTTTAGCAAAACAAAAAGTATTACAATATATGAACATTCGCTCACATTGGATGCTACAAGAAGATCACGATATTTTATTTGTCAATCAAAGAGGAAAACCGCTTACTAGTAGAGGTGTACAATACATTTTAGAAAAAATGGTCACTGATTATCAGCTGAATATTCGAGTACATCCCCATATGTTACGCCATAGCTTTGCGACGCATTTATTAGATAATGGTGCTGATTTGCGTATAGTACAAGAGCTATTAGGCCATGCATCTTTATCAACGACTCAAGTGTATGTGCATGTGAGTAAAGAGCGTTTACAAAATGCATATGAAAATGCACATCCAAGAGCTATAAAAAAGTAAGAGTAATAAAATGATAGAAAGTAGTATTTTTATAT
>CAMWMY010000100.1 GCA_947175465.1 uncultured Erysipelotrichaceae bacterium
GCGCACCTTGTGGTGCACTTTAAATTTGAAAAAAGATAAAAACAAGGGTTATGAAACTCTTGTTTTTTTCCATTCGATATATTTTTTCGTTATGAAAGGTTCGATATTATCATAATTTTCCCATGTATCTTCCACACCATAGATAGAGTTTTTATTTTTAATATCATTTGCAAATATACTTATATAGTTATGTATAAATTCTCCATAATCTTCACCATTTAAATAATAACTTTTTGTAAATGCTAAGCCTTCCTCATTTAAATCACTATCTAAAAATTTTTCATCTAAATTACCTATAAGAAATTCGCGTCCTGTTATTTCTCGTTTTTTTAATAATTCAATTTCATTTTTAGCTCCTTCATGTAATTTTGGATTTTCTAAGTTATTTAAAATTATCCAAGCTAGATACATACCAATGTGAGTTCCTGCACATACATATTCAAGATCCTTTGGAAAGTTTCCACCATAATGATAATCCATTCTATCGATAGTTTCCATAAATCATTATCTCCTTTTTATATTTTTACTCTCTATAATTTATATTGTATAAAAAATAGAAACGAATAGCTACTTCTTTTTAAATTTTTATAAATTATATGAAAGATGTCTCATATTTTAGATTGTATTAGAATAGAATGTGTTGTTTCTATATAATATAGTAGCATATGATAAGAATTATGGGGCTTTTTTAAAGAGATACAAAGGAAGAAAGTGTTGAAATTAATGATGAATTATATGATACACTTGAAAGTGGAGAAAAGAGAATATAAGAGATAAATTTATTAAAAAATGTTATCGTTTCTATATTCAGATTAAAATAAGGAGAGGTACTTATGAAAAAGATATTTGTGGATGATAAGAGAAGTTTTGATGAAGCTGAAAAATGTGGGTATAGTTGTGTTCGTACATATAATGAATGTATTTTATTATTATCAGTATTCAAAAAAATTGATGTTATTAATTTAGATTATGATTTAGGTGAGGATAAAACAGGCCTAGATATTTTAATTTATATGAAAGAAAATAACATTGAAGTTAAAGAAATCTATATTCATAGCACACATAGTGAAGGTGTTAAGGAAATGGAAGCATTCATAAAACAAAACTATGAAAAAGTGAAGTATAGCTATAGTCCAGCAGCGGATTAATAATAGTGGAAAGCTAAATAATAAAGGTTATCTTTCATATAAACATGTTAAACTTTTTATATGAAAAGGATGTTTTTTAGTTCTTTATCTTTTAGTATTGGTAAAGAGAAATCAACCTAGTCTAAGTGAATATGAGGTGATCGAAAGATTACCTTTTTAAGTACATGTAACTATAAAATTTGGAATAAGTGAAATTCTAGTTTTAAAGTTTGTGAAGTAGAAGTGATAACTAAAAGCAATTCTTTTGATTACTTTAATAAGGTTATTTACATTTTTTTATAGGACCATTGAAAAAAGTAGATATATTATCTATAATTAGGATTCAAAGAGAATATAGTGGGATTATTGAATTATACGATATAGATTCATTTGTTGTTATGAATGGTTTATCTCCACGTTTAGAACTTTTACTTAATTTTAAAGTTGATAAAATGAACTACTGGTGTACAATAGAGTTATTATTTGAAGAGAGTTTTTATAATCAAAATATCGATATAAAAGAGGAATTTATACGACTAAAGTTAAAAAAGATATGATTAAAGCCAAAGTTTTTCCTATTCAAATTTATACGGGAGATTTTAAAAATGATTATATAAGTCTTACAGATATTGCAAGATAGTGATGAACCAAGCGATGTAATTAAAAATTGGATGAGAAGAAAAGACACAATTGAATTTCTTGGTTTATGGGAAAGCTTAAATAATATGAATTTTAATTCGGTCGAATTCGACCGAATTAAATCAGAAGCTGGGTATAATTCATTTACGTTATCTCCTAAAAAATGGATAGAGAAAACGAAAGCTATAGGAATTATTTCAAAAGGTGGAAGATATGGTGGTGCATTTGCGCATGCAGATATTGCTTTTGAATTTGCTTCATGGATTTCTGCTGAGTTCAAAATGTATGTAATTCAGGATTATAAAAGACTTAAATCAGATGAAAATTCAAGATTATCATTAAATTGGAACTTGAATAGAGAAATTTCTAAGATTAACTATAAGATTCATACTGATGCAATTAAAGAATATCTTTTAAAAGATCTTACAAATGAGCAATTATCTTATAAATATGCAAGTGAAGCAGATATGCTAAATGTTGCCTTATTTAATAAAAGATCAAAGCAATGGCGTAAAGAAAATCCAGATTTAAAAGGCAATATAAGAGATTATGCAAATCTTAATGAATTGTTGATACTTGCGAATATGGAAAGTTATAATGCAGTATTAATTAGTAAAGGTATTAAACAAAAAGAAAGAATGATTGAGCTTAGAAAGCTTGCAAGAACACAACTCATATCGATTAAAAATTTGAATAATGAAAGTTTTAAGAGGTTAGAAGGAAAGTTAAAGAAAGAATGATAGATGTGTTATAAAATGGATATTGAATATGACCTACTATATTTTTATTGATATAGTAACTAATTTTATACAAAAAATATGATAATAGGAATAAAAAGTGCTACTGTAGAGAGTTCGAGGAAGTTTTATAGTATAGTGTTATAAAGTTTAAGAAAAATAAAGGATTTAGCTTATAATAATATATTAAGAAAATTAATATTAGAAAGTGATTGTAAGAGTGAAATGATAGATACAAATGTTATAAAAGTTAAGATGAAATTTTTGATTTGTTGTAGTTAAGAATATCCAATTTTTTAGAATTTAATTTACTCTTAATTCTATAAGGAAGTTTGTTATATTGAAGGGATAGGAGTGTATAGCATAATAACCTATCCTTTATAGAAAAGGTATCATAAATATTATTTGGGACAAAATTAATTTCGTTACATTAAGACATTATCATTTTCGAATCATAGTCTTATAAGGAGAATTGGATTGTTCATTCACAATACTAGGGAAAAATGCTATAATAGACACATTGTATTAGGAGGTTATTATGATACAAGTAACAAATATGAGTGTTCGATTTGGAGCTAGAACATTATACAAAGATGTGAATATAAAATTTACCGATGGAAACTGTTATGGACTTATCGGTGCTAATGGAGCAGGAAAATCTACTTTTTTGAAAGTGTTAAATGGAGAACTTGAGCCAGATACAGGAAATGTGTCGACTAATCCTGGAGAAACTATTTTTATGTTGAAACAGGATCAATTTGCTTTTGATGAGCATAAAGTTTTGGATACGGTATTGATGGGGAATCCTAGATTATACGAAATTATGCAAGAAAAAGAAGCGTTGTATGCCAAAAGTGAGTTTAGTGAAGAAGATGGAATTAAAGCTGGAGAACTAGAAGAAGAATTTGCTAATATGGATGGATGGAATGCTGAAAGTGACGCAGCTATGCTACTAAATGGCTTAGGGATTGAAGTACATCTTCATGATGTTTTTATGAAAGAATTAAGTGGTGCTGAAAAAGTGAAAGTGTTACTTGCACAAGCATTATTTGGAAAACCGAATACCCTATTATTAGATGAGCCGACAAACCATTTAGATATTAAGGCGATTGCTTGGTTAGAAGAGTTTTTAATTAACTATGAGAATACGATTATTGTCGTAAGTCACGATCGTCACTTCTTAAATAAAGTTTGTACGCACATTGCGGATGTAGACTATGGTAAAATTAAAATCTTTACAGGGAATTATGATTTTTGGTATGAATCTAGTCAATTAATAAGTAAACAATTAAAAGATAGTAATAAGAAAAAAGAAGAGAAAATAAAAGAATTAGAAGATTTTATTGCACGCTTTTCAGCGAATGCTTCAAAATCTAAGCAAGCAACTTCTCGTAAAAAAATATTAGATAAAATTGTATTAGAAGATTTACAACCATCAACTAGAAAATATCCTTTTATTGATTTTAAGCCTAGTCGAGAGTCTGGAAAGTCGATTGCTTTTATAGAAGATGTAGAAAAAACGATAGAAGGAGAGAAGCTTTTATCGAAAGTGAATTTTTCAGTGATGAAGGGGGATAAGATTGCATTATTAGGAAACCCTTTAGCAACAACAGCTCTTTTAAAATTAATTGCCCAGGAAATAAAACCAGATCAAGGAAGTGTTACGATAGGACAAACAATTACACCATCTTATATTCCTAGAGATAATAATGAATATTTTACGAAGCAAGAAGATATTTGTACATGGTTATCAAAGTATACGGATATCGAAGATATGAATTTTATTAGAGGATTTTTAGGTCGTATGCTTTTTAGTGGAGAAGAAGCACTTAAAAGTGTTGATGTGCTATCAGGAGGAGAAAAAGCACGCTGTATGTTGAGTAAAAGTATGCTAGAAGCACCTAATTTATTATTGTTAGATGATCCAACAAACCATTTAGATTTGGAGTCGATACAAGCTTTAAATAATGGTCTTATTCAATTTAAAGGAGAAATTATTTTTGTTTCTCATGATCACCAGTTTATTTCAACAATCGCAAATCGTATTATTGAGATTACTGAAAATGGGATTATTGATCGAAGAATGTCTTATGATGAATACTTAGAACAAGAATATCATATGAATGATTAGGCTTAATTGAAAAGAGAATGATTAGCCTATATGGATAGAAAAAGGAAATAATTGGGATTTGACAGTCCAAAAAAGCTTATGTTAAAATAGCTGCATCTTAGTGAATAGGAGGAAATAGAATGAAAAAAGAGCGAGTGTATATAGCATTCTTCATCATTATTTTCGCTTTAACTGGGTGTATGAGTACAGCAACATTTAATTACAACCAAGCTATTTTTCAATCGTATACAGACACGATGAGAGTAGCTAGGGGAGAATATCAAACAGAAATTGAAAGCGTCGAAACGGTTCTTGCCCAACCAGAAACCATATTCATTAATGAGTATAGTGGAAGTGGGATACCATGGCTTATCAATAAGGTAAGTGATGGTGTGGCACAAAGACGTGTGGAAGAATATGAGATTGTAAAGGATAAAGAAGGTAATGTAGTATCGAAAACATTGAATATAGAAAATACTGCAGGGTATGATGCGCAACCTACAATTTATCAATACGGAGGAGAAGTACAAGAAGGAAGTTATTTTTATCCTAAAATGACAACTTATGGTGTTGATTGTGTAGGGTGTAGTGGAGAGACGACGGGTACAGGTGGAACTGCAAGTGGCATTAAGCTTAGCGTTGAACAAGGAGTCTTACAACCAGGTGGTGTTTGGAAAAGTGGTATTCAATATGGTGGATACTATATGGTAGCTGCAGATAAAAGCTTGCCTATGTGCTCCGTTCTTGAAATTACGGATCATGGCTACAGTGGAGAAGGACTGACTCCTGGAGTTCCTTTTAAATCACTTGTTGTAGATCGAGGTGGACGACTAAAAAGTAATAAACAA
>CAMWMY010000101.1 GCA_947175465.1 uncultured Erysipelotrichaceae bacterium
AAAAATATTGAGAAAGAATTAAAAATATTAGTGAGCAAAGAAAAATTTTATGAATTATTATCTTTTTATCCACAACTTTCTTTTAAAAAACAAGTAAATGTTTATTATGATACAGAAGACCATCAAATTTTAAATTATTATGGTGCTATGCGTATTCGTACAAAGGATCATCATGTCTTTACATTCAAAAAATGTACTTCTCAAGGATTAGAAGAATATGAATGTACTGTTGATCAAAATGATAGTGCAACACTTTTAAAAGAGCCTATAGCTTCTTTCTTACAATCTCAAAATATTCTTCCTCCTTTTTATGAAATTGCTTCCTTATGTACATATCGAGGTGTCATAGAAACTGAATATGCTGAATTATGTTTTGATATCAATGAATATAATGGTATAACAGATTATGAAATTGAATATGAATACAAAAAGGAACATGATGGTATTTCCCTATTTAATAGTATTTTATCAAAAGTACATCTTTCCTATGAAACGAACTGTCCTGCAAAAATAAAGCGTGCAATGACAAATAAAAAATAAGTTTATATAAAAAAGAAACTTAGTATTTTAATTAAGTTTCTTTTTTATTGTATAATATGGGAAATAAGTTGTTTACATTTTTTGACGTCCTTCTAAAGCTTTTATTAAAGTTAATTCATCAGCATAATCTAAATTACCTCCCATAGGCAAGCCATGAGCTAATCTAGTAATAGTGATTCCTTTATTTTCTAAAAGCTTAGAAATATAAAGAGCTGTTGTTTCTCCTTCCATAGTAGGATTAATCGCTAATATAACTTCTTTGGTTTGTTCATCAATACGTGTTAATAGTGATGGAAGATTAATATCTTCAGGTAGAATACCTTTTGAAGTTGATATGACACCATTTAATACATGATACACTCCATAGTATTCTCTTGTTTTTTCCATAGCAATAATATCTTTTGCACTTTGTACAACACAAATAATATTGTTATCTCTTGTTTTATCTTCACAAACGGAACATAAATCACTATCTGATAAATTCCCACAGATTTTACAATGGGCCATTCCATCTTGTACCTCTACAAAACTATTAATAAACTCTTTTATTTTTTGATGATCCCATTCAATAATATCAAATGCATATCTTTCTGCTGTTTTTAGTCCTACTCCAGGTAACTTTCTCAAGCTCTCTATTAAATTTTCAAACTTTTTAGGATACATTAAAATCCACCAGGAAGTTTTACTCCACCTGTAATATTCTTCATAAGTGAGTCTTTTTCATTTTGTGCTTGTTGAATTGTTTCATTGATACAAGATAGTAACATAGCTTCAAGATCTTCTTTATTGTCTTTTTCTAATAAAGCTTCATCAACCCATATATTTTGAAAAGTTAAATCCCCTTTCATTTCTACTTTGATAGCTCCTCCACCCATACTATGTTCATATACTTTATCGTTTATTTCTGACTCTACTCTTCCTACTTCTTTTTGCATCTTTTGTGCTTGTTTTAATAAGTTTTGTATGTTCATAATTCTTCCTCCGTTATTACTATATTTTCTTCTCCAAATAATTCAAGAATAGCCTGCTCTTCTGTTTTTACTTCCACAACCTCTTCTTCTTTTTCTTGTTCTATACTTTCCATCTTATAAGGCTCAGGAAGTGAATTTGTATCTCTTTTTACTTTAAAATCTTGAATTACACGATTTTTCTGTTCTACTGATATTGCAAATATCTTTTTATATTGCTTCCATAAAACATGAGTAAACTTATAACATTCATCATTTGTTTCCTTTTCATTTATAGCATTAGCTTCTGCTTGATTGCTAAATACAAGAACAAGATACTTATCACTACTTGCTAAAATTTCTGCACTTTTTAAATTATTTGCTTGTTTAGCCCAATCCAAATCAGATATATATTCAGAAATAGATTGAAAAGATTGAATATCTTTTATTTTCTCTGTTTTATTAGCACCAACTAATAAACTTAAAATGAATGTATCATCCAATGGTTTAATGCCATCTTCTTCTAGCTTCGTTTCTATGATTTCCTCTTTTTCTTCCTCATCTAATAAAGGAATATCTTCAACTTCTTCTACACTTTCATTGCTATAACTTACTTTCTCTTGATTGAGAATTGTTTTTTCTATTGGTTGTTGTGTATAGCTTGATGTTTCACGTGAAACATTTTGATAATTATTTTGTGTATTTACTGCTAGATTTTCAATATCTATATTCTCATTTTTCTCTTGTTTATTCATCATTTTTAATAAAGCAACTTCAAAATAAGAAACTACATTCGATGCGAACTTATATTTATCGTATGTATTTATAAGAATGTCTATCATAGAAAATCTTTCTTGCATATCTACTCCAGTGGATAGATTTTCTATTTCCTCTTGTGTCAATTGCTTAATTAAACGCATATCTTTAGTATAACTATATAATATACTCTCTTTTAAGATTTCTATTAAATCCATTGTTAAACGCTTAACATCAATCCCTTTTTCTTTTATGTTATGCAAGATTTCTAATAAAGAAAAAACATCTTTTGTTATTACAGTATTTAAAATCTTTATTTTTTCCTCAGCTGTCATGATTCCATAAATAGCATGAATATGTTCTATTTTAATATGATCTTGTGCATAAGCAACACATTGATCCATAATACTAAGAGCATCTCTCATCCCACCATCGCATAATTGTGCAACGATTTGAATTACTTCTTGATCACATTGAATATTTTCCATTTCTAAAACTTTAGAAACTCTTTTTTCAATATCACTAGGTGGTACCTTCATGAAATCATATCTTTGACAACGGGAAATAATAGTAGGTAATACTTTGTGAGGTTCTGTAGTTGCTAAAATAAAAATAACATGTGAAGGTGGTTCTTCAATTGTTTTCAATAGGGCATTAAAAGCACCTGTTGACATCATATGAACCTCATCAATAATATAAACTTTATATTTACCTTCAATAGGTGCATACTTTACTTTCTCAATTAAGTTTCTTACTTCTTCTACACCATTATTACTAGCGGCATCAATTTCAATAATGTCAGGATGTGCATTATTCTTGATAGCTTTACAACTATCACATTCTAAACACGGCTTATGATCTTTATTTGCACAGTTAATTGCTTTCGCAAAGATTTTAGCCATAGATGTTTTCCCAGTACCTCTAGGTCCACAAAATAAATACGCATGTGCAATCTTATTTTGTTGAATAGCATTTTGAAGTGTTTTCACAATATATTTTTGTCCTGCAACATCATCAAAGCTATCTGGTCTATACATTCTATATAAAGCTTTATATGCCATATGTCACCTACTTTCTACTTATTTTATTATATCAAAAGATACGTTATAAAAAAAGCCGATAATTCATATTATGACTTCGACATCTTTTTCTTTATTCTCTTTTCTTTAAAAAACTGTTTTAATAAACTACTACATTCTTCTTCTAAAATACCTGCTTTATGGATAGGATAATGATTAAACCCTTTATATTCATATAATTGGATGCAACTTTCTATGCAGCCACCTTTAGGATCTTGAGCACCATAAATAACTTCTTTGATCCTTGATTGTAAAATAGCACCTGTACACATAGCACAAGGCTCTAAAGTAACATATAAGGTACAGTCTTCTAATCGCCAGCTATTTAAATATTGGCATGCTTGTTCGATTGCTAAAATCTCAGCATGTGCAATAGCATTTTGCGTATCTTCCCTTAAATTATGCGCCCTAGCAATAATCTTATCTTGATGCACTATAATACAACCAATAGGAACTTCATCTTTTTGAAATGCCAATTTCGCTTCTTTAATAGCTTCTTTCATATAAAAAGTATGCATCTATTTTCTTCCTTTCTGCAATAAAAAACTACTACACATAATAGAGCCACCTTAAGGCTGCTTCGTTCCCGATCTGACCTGATTCAGTAGATATTATTGTAGTAGCATTTTCATTATACTATATTATGATTGCTTATGCAATACTAGAGTTTATAGTATACATATATTCATAATAGTATTTAAATTCTTATTCTATTTTATGATTAAAATTGCCATCCATTATATTTAAATGCAGTTTCTACTACATTTTCTGGATCATATTATTTTAATATTTCTTCATATCTTTCTTTATAATTATTATTTATTTTTGCTTGTGGAATTACTTTACTAGCTTCATTTAAAAAGTGAAAGGAATCACGTCCCATTTCTTTCCCACGAACTGTATGCTTATCTAATGCATAATCAGGTATTTCTGGGAATTGTCCCATAGCAAAGCTTTTAATACAAATATTTTTTAATAAATCACTAGAGCGATCTTTCTCACATTGACATAAGTAACGAATAGCATGGATAAAGTACATAGGTCTATCCCCATCAGCATAATCAAATTTCTTTCTCATTTCAAAAAGATTATTAATCATAATGGCAGCCATAGGGTTTCCCATTCCAATATCTTCTACTGATATTGTCAATAGTCTTCTCCACATCTTTTCTTCTAATTCTGGAGAAGAAATATACATTTCATACGCAAACTTACATGCCTCTTCTTCTAATCCTCTACGTATAGATTTCTGCAATGCTGAGATAATCTCATCACCTCTATACCCATTTCTTGTTATAATTTTTGACCATGGATCATAATAAAAAGCCATCTTCTTCCTCCTCCTCTGCTTTATTTAATTCTTCTTTAATTACATTCTTTTCGTATACTTTATAAAATGGAAAATATAATCCTGCACATAAAATAATCATAAAGAACATAAGTAATACATTCCTTATATCTCCACCAGAAATCCATCCTTGAATAAAGAAAGGAATAAATGATGGATCAGCATTATATCCATAATTTACAATTCCTAGTACTTGTGCGAAGTATCCAATAATTACACATATAGAAGGTGATAATATGTAAGGTATTGCTAAAATTGGGTTATATACAATAGGAACTCCAAATGTAATTGGCTCATTAATTGAGCAAATACCAGGAATTACAGATATTCTAGCAAGTGACTTTAATTTTGTAGATTTTGATCTCCACATTAATAAAATAAGCCCTAAAGTCCCTCCTGTTCCACCAATCATAGCGTAACGGAATAACTGTAAGTTCATAGCAGTCATTGTTTCAAGTCCATCTTTCATCGCGCTTGCATTCGCTGCTGTCCCATTTAATCCTAATGTGAAAACAATAGGAAATATAACAGATGTTCCATTTACACCAAAGAACCATAATAAGTTCCCAAATAGGATAATTAGAGCAAATACCCATATATTATTTCCTATTTCAATTGCTGGTGTTAAAAGTGTATTTACAAACTCTGGAAAAACTTGTCCAGTATTGCTAATAATTAATAAGTTTATTCCATAAAAGAAAATAATATTCACAAACAAAGGTAATAATGAATTTACAAATGTTGCGACCATACTAGGTACACTACTAGGA
>CAMWMY010000102.1 GCA_947175465.1 uncultured Erysipelotrichaceae bacterium
AATTCATAGTAGAGCTCCTTTTTGCCGGGTGAGCTCTTTTATTATACAAAAAAGCGCACCTTGTGGTGCACTTGAAATTTGAATTTAGGAAACACATCACTTCACTATGAAATGATGTGTTTCTTTTTATGATAGTATAAATTTTAGACAATTCCTTGAGCTAGCATAGCATCAGCAACTTTTAAGAAACCAGCAATATTTGCTCCCGCTACAAAATTTCCTTCCATATCGTATTCTTTTGCAGTTTCTGCAACTGTATGATAAATTTTATGCATAATTTCTTGTAGTTGTTTATCTACTTCTTCAAAGCTCCATGATAAACGTAAAGAGTTTTGTGTCATTTCTAATCCACTAGCTGCAACTCCTCCAGCATTTGTGGCTTTTCCAGGTGCATATAAAATATGATGTTTTTGGAAAAGGTGAACGGCTTCAGGAGTACATGGCATATTTGCACCTTCAGCTACAGCAATAACACCATGTTCAATCAATTGTTTTGCATTTTCTTCACCTAATTCATTTTGTGTAGCACAAGGGAAGGCGATATCACATGGCACTTCCCATACACTTTTTCCTTCTACATATTGTGCTTTTGGATGAGCTTCTACATATTCCTTAATGCGAGCTCTACGTACCTCTTTTATTTGTTGAATTGTTTCTAGTTGAATTCCTTCTTCATCATAAATATATCCAGAAGAATCACTCATAGCTACAACACGTCCTCCAAGCTGCATAACTTTTTGTGCAGCATAAATTGCAACATTTCCTGATCCTGAAATAACAACACGTTTTCCACTAAAAGAATGTCCTTTATCCTTTAACATAGCCTCTGTGAAATAACATAATCCATAACCTGTGGCTTCTTTACGTACAAGAGATCCACCCCATGTTAAACCTTTTCCTGTTAATGTAGATGTAAATTCGTTTTTTAGTCGTTTGTATTGACCAAATAAATAACCAACTTCGCGTGCACCTACTCCTATATCTCCAGCAGGAACATCTGTATTTGGACCTATGTGGCGGTATAATTCAGACATAAAACTTTGACAAAAGCGCATGATTTCACCATCACTTTTTCCTTTTGGATCAAAGTCAGCTCCTCCTTTACCTCCTCCCATAGGTAAACCTGTTAATGCGTTTTTGAAACATTGTTCAAAACCAAGAAATTTAATGATACTTATATTTACAGAAGGGTGGAAACGTAGTCCTCCTTTGTAAGGGCCAATTGCTGAATTGAAACCAACTCGATAACCACGGTTGACTTGTACATTTCCTTGATCATCTACCCATGGTACACGAAATATAATTTGGCGTTCTGGCTCTACGATTCTTTCAAAAATTCCTTTTTGAATAAATTCTGGATGTTTTTCTACAACACTTTCCAAAGAAGACAAAACTTCATCTACAGCTTGTAAAAACTCTTTATCGTTTGGATTGCGAGCAATTACTTGCTGTTTAATTGATTCTAATAAATTCATTTTTAATTCCTCCTTTTCATTTCTATGTTTATCCTTATTATAATGAAATTTGGATAGCTATGCAAATGATACAATTTTTAGAATATTATTTTTTCATTTTTCATAGTATTATTCTGACGTTTTTCGAAGCTCACATTTTCTATACTTATAAGTGGTGATAATAATGACATTAGATGAATTAGGAGCCAATCAAAGAGCCATTATATGCGATATTCACTTAAAAGAGATGGATAGACAAAGATTATTTCATTTAGGTGTTTATATAGGAGCTATCATTTCATTACAAGCAAAAGCTCCTTTGCAAGATCCTATTATTTATTTTGTTTGTGGAAGTGCAATTGTACTACGCAGACAAGAGGCCAAAGCCATTATGATAACATTGGAGGATAGCATATGAGTACATATCGTATAGCGTTTGTTGGAAACCCGAATGTAGGAAAAAGTGCATGGATTAATCTTTTATCAAATGCTGATTTTAAAGTAGGAAATTGGCCAGGAGTGACGATTGAAAAGAAAGAAGCTATAGTGATATGGAACGAAGATACGTATCATTTAATTGATTTGCCAGGAGTTTATGCATTGGGGAAGCAACAAAATGAAGAGCGTATTACCACGACTTATTTACAAGAAGAAGTCATTGATTGTATTGTACATATTGTCGATGCCACTAATCTTTCTAGAAATTTCTTTTTGACACTTCAATTACGAGAATTACAAATTCCCATGATTTTAATTTTAAACTTTATGGATGAGGTTGAAAAATATCATATTGAAATTGATGTTGATGCTTTATCTCATCGTTTGCAGTTACCTGTATTAGCATACAGTGCCTTTGATTATGAGGCCAAAGATATCGTATGGCAAGAAATAAGAGATTATGTTCATGAAAGCCCTTGTTATTTACCATTACTTTATCAAAAAGATGCACAGATATATACGGATATGGGACTATATATTCATGAACATTTACCACCTCATATTCATTTAACTAAAAAAGCTTTGCATCAATATCTTTATCAGTTAATGAGACAAGATGAGCATGCTTGTAAGCAATATCACTCATGGTATTTAGATGAAGATAAATGCTATCGATTTCAAACGCATTTTCATGAAGAACATAGACAAAAGATAGCAGTACAAGCAGTGCATTCTCTTATGAAATATGTGAAGCAAGAAGAAGGTGTGCGTTACAAAAAAACAAAGAAAATAGATTCTTTCCTTTTACATAAAGTGCTTGGTTTGCCTCTTTTTTTCCTCTTCTTTTCTTTATTATTGTTTTTTGTTTTTCGTTTAAGTGCTCCTTGGAATGATTTTATCGATTTCTTTATCAATCAGATGTTAGCAAAATATGTAGCAGCAGCTGTTTCCTTTTTGCCTAGTAGTATTCAAGGATTATTATTACAAGGGATTCTTGCTGGTGTAGGGGGTGTTTTAACCTTTGTACCATTGATGACCATATTATATTTTATGTTAGGTATTCTTGAAGAAAGTGGTTATATGGCACGTATTGCTGTATTGCTTGATCGTATTATGCGTCCATTCCATTTAAGTGGAAAAAGCTTTGTATCATTGCTGCTGGGATTTGGATGCAATGTTCCTGCTATCTATGCAACAAGAACATTGGATAATGAAAAACAAAAGAAGCTAACAGCATTATTAGTTCCCTTTATGTCTTGTGGGGCAAGACTTCCCGTTTATGTATTATTTGCATCTGCTTTTTTTCCTAAAAAAACCATAGGGGCTATTTTAGCAATTTATAGTATTGGTCTTTTATTAGCTTTTATTTGTGCTTATATATACACTAGAATGCACGCTTTTCAAGATGATGAAATGTTTGTGATGGAGTTACCTCCTTATCGTTTTCCATCTTTTAAAGTTCTTTTACAAAAAGTGAAACTCGAAGTGCTTGCTTATATTCGCAAAGCTACAGGAATAGTATTATGGGCGATGGTTCTTGTATGGAGTGTGTCTTATTTTCCTAATGCTAGGGTAGAAGATAGTTATATGGCACAATTTGCCAAACAAGTAAGTTTTTTATATGAACCTCTTGGTTTTGGAACAAGGTGGGAGAGTATTGCTTCTTTACCAGGAAGTATTGTAGCGAAAGAGACAGTTGTTGGCTTTTTTGATCAAGTATTATTGCACAATGAAGAAGCTGTATATGAAAAGTTAGAGTGGAAAGAAGATATCAAGAAAGTAGCTTATGCATTTGGCTCAGCTTGTCGAGATAGCTTACAATCACTTTTTCTACGTCCTCAAAAGGAAGAGATAGATTCTTCTTTAGTTCACGCCATTTCTTCGCTATGGAGCGATCCCTTAGCTTCTTTACGAGCTTTTAACTTTATGGTATATGTATTATTAACAATTCCATGCATTATGACGCTACAGGCTCTATATAAAGAATTTGGTAAAAAAATATGCTTATTATCTATTGTTACGATGACGATTGTTCCTTATCTAGTATGTTTTTTTATTTTTCAATTTTTTTCTTTTATTTTTATAAAATAACGATCAATTTTTTCTTTTCATAACTGAGGAAAAGAGTTATAATAAATAAGAAAAAAAGGAGGTATAGTGAAATGGCTAGAGTAAATTCTACATTTTTAAACCAATATCCAGTACTTCCATATACTTCTTTACGAAAACCGCTTGTGTTTGTTGTTGATATGGTAAATGGTTTTTTAAGAATAGGGAATCTTCATGATAATCAAATGCTTGATATTATCGAGCCTATACAAAAATTATTAGAAGTAGAGGATATAAAAAGTATATTTATTGTTGATGAGCATGAAAAAGATGCAAGAGAATTTGGAGCTTTTCCTCCTCATTGTATTGTAGATTCACAAGAAAATAAGATAATTGATGAATTAGCTCCTTTTGCAACAAGTATTGTAAAAAAGAATAGTACGAATGCTTTTGTTTCAAAGCAATTTCAAAGTTTATTACCGTTTATTGATGCATATAAAGATATTGTCATTACAGGGTGTTGTAGTGATATTTGTATTTTACAATTTGCTTTGTGTTTTCATGCATGGTTAAATGAAAATAATAAAACACATCAACGTGTGATCATTCCATTAGATTGTATTGATACTTATCATGTAGATCACCAACATGATGCAGATAAGATGAATGAATTTAGTATCCAATTAATGAAGGTTAATGGTATTGATATTGTACAAAAAATTACTTATGAGGAGAATGCATAGTCGTGAGGAAACAAGAGTATAAGGAGAAAAAACTCCGTTATTTTCTGTATATTTGTAGTCTACTTTATATCATCACTTTACTTTATAGCTTTTATATAAATATAAAAGAAGGTAATCAAACAGCGGTTGGGATGAGTGTGGTAGCTATTTTCACACCTTTGATTGTGCCTGTTTTATTTAAGCTTTTTCGTTGGAAGCCAGTGTATGAAATGTATATTATATCTACGATATTCATGTATTTTGCATCTCTTATTGGAAGTTGTTTAAAAGGCTATGGAATTATAGGATTTGATAAAGCACTTCATTTCTCAAGTGGTATTTTCGCAACGATTCTTGCTGTTATTTTCTTTCAGTTGTTAAAAAAAGTTCAGCGCCCTGATAATACAAAGGATTATCATGTAATGCTTGTTTTTGTTAATGCATGTAATATTGCTATCGCTGCTATTTGGGAATTTTATGAATATGCAATGCTTATCTTTTTTCAAAATGATGCGATTAATCATTATTCACAAGGAGTACATGATTCAATGACTGATATGTTATGTGCTACACTAGCAGGACTGCTCATTACTTTATGTATTATCCGTGCATATAAAACAGGAAAAGCAAATTTCTTTACTAATATATATG
>CAMWMY010000103.1 GCA_947175465.1 uncultured Erysipelotrichaceae bacterium
GAATCGTATAAATATATCTTTCTTCAACTACTTTCGCAGTATAAATATAACCTTCTAAGCTAATTTCACTAACAAAAGCTGTTTTTCCATATTGATTTAAAGCTACTTTTTTTGCTTCTTCTTCCGAAATTAAATCGTTTTCTTTTCCTTCTTCAATAAGCCCTGGCTGTGCATTTGAAGTATTTCCACTACATCCTGTTGCACATACACAAATAGCAACTGCTAAAAGCTTTCTAAACATCTGCTTATTCATAGAGATTCCTCCTTTTATTGTTTATTTTTCTTTTTATAAACACCAAAGATAACAGCTCCACTGACTCCCATAGCTATAGCGTAAAGGAGTATCCATTGTGCCATACTATCTCCTGTATTAGTAGAACCTGATGAACTTCCTCCACTACCATTAGAATCTCCATCAGTATTTCCACCATTACCTCCATCATTATCACCACCGAAGCTTTCATCACGATAAGTGTTTATAATATTATACCCATCGATTTCAGCATCATACCCTTCAATAGCGACTTCTTGAATGGTATATACGATTTCATGGCCATCATCAGCATATTTCTTCACTTTAAAAATATAGCTCCAATTTTCTGCTGCACTTACTCTTTTTTGATGTAATAATACCCCATCTCCATAGAGTTGAACAATAATCTCTTCTGGTGGATTTGGATTATTTCCATGATTCCATATTTTCTTTCCTTCTATATAAAGGATATTATTAGCATCTTCTTCATTATAAACGTTACTAAAGACAATCGCATTCGTTTCCGTTTGATCTTTTAAAATCACTGTATTCGCTACTAATTTGCCATCTTTTTCAACAACTTCTACTCTAAGTTCATATATACTAGCATCATATGTCCATCCTGGAATATTTGCATTAACCTCATAAATATTATAAATATAAGTTCCTGCTTCTTTATATACAATACTTCCTAAAGAAAGCTCTTCATTTCCTCTCAATTGGAATACATGCTTATTCCCTTGTACTCCCTCAGGCATTGGTGCTCCTTGTATAGCTTCCATGATAAAGCTGAAATATTGATTTGGTGCTTTATCACCTGAAATTTCTTTTCTTACCATAGGTACTTGGAAAGTCAGAGGTTCACGATACGTATTTTTAATATTATAGCCATCATATTCCACTTGGAAAGAATCAAGTGGAACTTCTTTTACATGATAATCGATACGATTACCTTCGCTATCAAAAGCTGGAGCCTCAAATTTATATTTCCATAAACCATTTTCATCTGCTCTTACAGTAACTTCATCAACAAGTTTATCTCCATGAAATAACTGTACACGAATAAATTCTGGCAATACATCATCATACCCATTTAACTCCCAAGTCTTCTCACCTTCAATCGTCACCATTTCTTTCTGCATGTATTTATTAGTAATAACGACTTCATGAGTTCCTGGTTGGATCGTACCTGTACCATTGCTAATGCTTTGCGTATAACCATCATTGAAATAGTTATCTTCACTTACTTCATAAGCACTATTAAGCGGTAGTTCAAATACACTCTTATCTCCTGCTTTCAAAGTGAAAACAGTTTCTACACCATCAACTGTAAGTGTAATACGGAATTCTTTTTCACTATCTTCAGCTGGTGGATTTCCTGTAACTTCTTTTCGTATTTCAAGTGTTGCTTTCTCTGTGTTTACTTCTAAAATTTCATTCACAAAAGTAGCAACTTTCGTTTCATCACTTGCAATCAAACCACATATTTGTTTTTGATGTGCAATGTAACCTTTAGCATCTATCTCTGTAACACAATATTTCACTCCATGAGGAATATTGGAAAAAGTTTTCGTCTCTCCTGCTTTTAATACAAAACGTTGAGGAGAAGTAGGAGCTCCCTCTCCTTCAAAAGTAACTTCAAAAGTAAACTCTTTGTTTGGATCCGCATTTGGCCCAATTACCTCTTTATATACTTCTAAATTTCCTGTTGTTGGATTTTCAACATGAGCAACATTCAAGAATGGTACTTCTACCATTTCTTTACTATTGATCGTTCCTTCATAACGTGTAACTGTTGCTGTATAATTGTCTCCTTCTTTGACAAGCTCTTTTATTACATAATGGGTTCCTAAAGGCAATGACGTGAAATCTTTATGTTCTCCTACTCTTAAAGGAAAAGTTTCTGCTTTTCCATTAATTTCGACTTCAAATAAAAATTCTTGGTCGCCTAAATCTCCTTTTCCTTCTTTGCTTACACGTAAGCTTCCATATTGCTTTTTCAAATAGTTTGTAAAGCTTGCAACTGAACCTTCCGTTGTAATATTTCCTTGATGGCCATCACTTGTTGTTGTATAGAAAGGACTTCTTTCTTCTACTACACTATAAAGAATACCAACAGGCAAGGCATTAAAGACAGCCTGTTCTCCATCTCTTAAATACAGTACTTCCCCACTTGAAAGAAACTGCTCTTCTCCGCCATTAATACGATAAGCATAGCGCCCTCCATCAGAGAACGTCACACGGAAAGCAAATTGCAAATCAGTATCTGGTTTCTCTAAAGGGCTACCATCTTCATAGAAAGCACTCTTTTTAATTGTTAAAAAGGCCTTCAAAGGAACATTATAAGCTTTTACAATAACTGGCTGAGTTTCGTTTCCTGTAATTGTGAAAGGATATTTTTTCTTCACTACACCATTTTCTTCATCAAATGTATGATGTGGCCCTGGATTATATTCTTCAAAATAATAATCGCCCTTTGCTAATTGTACATGAATTTTTCCATCTTTATCTGTTTGATACTGCTCTCCAATTTGTGTACCATCTGCCTTATATAAATAGAAAACAACATCAGAAATAGGAGTATCTGTTAACTGCCCATCAAGTGTTTTTTCAAGTTTCCATAACTCTACATCGATGACTTTTCCATCACCTTTTGTTTGGTTCAAAGCCTCTTGATTTCCACTTTGCCATGCAAATGTTGGACTTATAATCAAAGCTATAAACATAAAGAACATTAATAAGCCAGAAAATAAACGACATCGTACTCGCATGATTTCCTTCACTCCTTTCAAATATTATCTTTCTATCAATATAAAATTATAATAAAGAATAATTTCTATTTATTTATGGGTTTGTTGTTTGAACTTCTAATTGGAAACGAGCTTCACTATTTCCTACTTTAGCTACAATTAATAATGTTTGTGCTTGCTCTGAAGCAGGAACTGTTAATAATCCTGTTGCACTCATCGTAGCATTGGTTGTGCGTCCATTTTCTGCTTTTACTTCCCATGTAATTTCTGGATTAGCAACTGCTTGATCAGAACCTTTGATACTTACCTCTGCATTGAACTGTAAGTTTTCTCCAGCATTGATCGTATTTGTATTATTTCTATCATTTGTAATCGTAATATCATAAATTCCTGCTACTTTATTTAATAATTTCATCGCTTCTGCAGATGGGCGTTGAATTCCATTCACACTTTCATCAAAGAATCCTGTACCATCAACTTCTCCCCAATCTCCAGCTGTTGCAAATTGCGCAATAACATTCATTCCATAGTACCATGGAGAACTTAAACTATGTTTTTGTTCAATTCCACTTAGTAATAGACCTGTAGCAGTCTTTGGCATAATCGGTTTTGCATAATATGCCCATCCATCATCATCGATAACCCAAGTATCCGACAGCTGTCCATCCCAATCTCTCATTCTCACAACATTTGCCTCTGCTGTTTTTACCGCTGTATGGTCAGCTGCTACTTGCGTAATTCCATTATCTTCTACATTATTATCATCAGCATCCCATGTTTCTGTTCCTGAAACAACTTGCCCTTCTGTATAAGTTTGATAATCATCATATGGTTCTCCAAATTTTCCATCCATTGTACCATTAATATCTGCTTTAATGGAGTCTTTGTTCATATTAAAGGTTGGCATATATACAGTTGACCCACCAAGTGTCCAACGGAAATAATCATGGAATTCATGATTACAATCTTCTAATGCATTTACTCCTGGTGTATGAGGAAGCCATGTTGTCACATCATCTTTAGAAGTATTCGCAGCCACTGGTGTCATTGTTCCATTGACTTCTTTTTCAAAATATTCATCTATACGCACACGCGCAAAAATAGGCTCATTCCCAAAGTTTTCAACGTATACATCCTTATTGCTACCGTTAAAATCATCATGTAGCCTACCTCCAGGATTTGTCCCTTGGCCCTTCACCTCATTTTTTGCCGATTGATTTACTGAGTGCCATGCAAACGTCCCTGTTACAAATAGCATACTCACTAATGTTACAATCATAATCGCTGGTTTCTTCTTTAATCTAAGCTTTTTCTGTGGCAATATCATCATTTTCATTACTTCCTTCCTCCTCATCTTGTTTAAATATATTTTTTATAGATATTACTAGTCCATAAAGTAATCCAAGCATAATCACAATGTAAATCCAATACTGTTTTAATATTTGTGTGATTACTCCAAGCGCATGATTATGAAAAATAACTTTTCCTACTACATTAACAGCAGGTACAGGATAAGTATCTTGTTCTTTATTCATTGTCCCTTTTGTTTCAAACGCTCTTTCTCCCGTATCTTCATATCTTTCAATAATCCCAACAATACGGTGTGTAATACTTACTTTCTCACTTCTCATGTAAGTGATATCATCCCCTATTTGTAAATCCTTTGGATCTACGCGATATGTAATAACTAAAGATCCTTGAGGAATTGTATCTTCCATAGAAGAAGTAAGGACATTATGAAAAGATACTCCAAAAATAGAAATAGGTGCGCCACTATTTCCTACTCGAATTAAGAAAATAACGCTCACACATAATACAAGGAATCCATAAAAACCTATATTTTTTAACCATGTCTTTTTATCTTTAAATACCATATCTTTTCATCCTCCATTTATTTCTTTCTTTTTTTAGAATGTACAAATCTCTTTCTTTCAAATGATCATCTTTATAGAGCACATACAATCTTTTTGAAATTGAAATGATATAATATTCACTTTTTAATATCTGCTTTTATTATATAATAAATGCTCATCTCTCCCTCAACTCTCTCTGTTCTATTATAACCATATATTTATTACCTTTCAACAATTTTTAATGTTAAATATTGGATAGTTCTAAAAAATGTAACTATCACGACTTTTAAAATTTCTACTTTATAATAAAAAGACACCATTTTTAATAAATTTCCACTTGTTAGAAATTACAATAATGAGAGTGATCCTGCCATAAAACAATATATACTTATATTAAGGATAGATATTAGTAC
>CAMWMY010000104.1 GCA_947175465.1 uncultured Erysipelotrichaceae bacterium
CGAAACCCTGTCTCAAAAAACAAACAAACAATTTTTCTTTCATAAAATGTGAAAGCTTTATAAAGGCATAAAAATTGGCGATAAAGTTTATGACATTCATAAGCAAGATCTTTCCTTTTTTAGAAAAGGTTTTATGTATTTACATCTCTTTTAATTTTTCATTCATATACTCTCGAAATGCAAACTCTTCACTATCTTGCATTCCAACAAAATAAATAATATCAATATCATCATTATTAAACAGATACAATTCATTAGGATTAATAATTCCTTGAGGATACATACAAGCGCAATAATCATATGTTTTTTGATTTTCTTCATAAACTTGTACGCGCCCACAAATCATTAATTTTTTATTTCCTTTCTTCAAAGTAATAATTGATCCTAATGGTAAAAAAGTTTTCATAATCTCATCTCCTTCCTAATAACTAATTTTTATAGATAAATCCAATCCAAATATATTACTAAATTTTCCTCCAAATTCAATACTGTTCGCTTCTTTATTAAACTTTGCTCCTATACCTATCGCTCCTATTTCTACTCCAACTGTCCCTTCAATAGTCAATCCAAAAATAGATATAGCACCTGTTGCTTTTCCTTTAACTGCAGCTGCTCCACATTCAACATCTATTCCAACTTTATCTTTTGAAATTTCTCCATCTAGTTTAGCTGAAGCAACACCAACTCCAACATCTAACTCTCCCTCTACACTAATACTCTCTTTATGAAAGGCTCCATATAAAGAAAGATCTGCTAGTGATGCTAGCGCTTGGGCTTCTACCTTTATATAAGGATCAAACTTTTTGTTTTGAAATAAATTTCCTGCAGCCATTCCTTGGATAGCTACTGTTCCTACTCCTAAAGATGCTTTCCCATAAAAATCATTATTCTGTAGGGCTCCATCTTTTTGAAAGATAGATAAATGTGCCTTTCCCATAAGATAACCTTCTAATGCTAATTTTTTACCATATGAAAAATCTGCATTAAAATTTTTATCAAAGTCAAAAGTCATCTTAAAAAAAGGGTCATCCTCTTCTTTTGATCCTTTCCTCAATGTACCATCTTGCCCTTCAGTATACATTTGCATAGCTAACAAGGCCTCAGTTTCATGATAGCTTTCCATTGATTGATAAATAAAACGATGTATCTGCTCTAATCTTTGAAAAGCATCTAAAACCTCATGATAAAGCTGAAAAATACGCGTATTAATAAGTTGTTGGGAATGAAGAGTAGTATATGTTTGTAAATCTTTAATATGAAAAAGGGTGGTTTCTAAAAGATGATAACTTTGTATTAATCGACTAGCTTCTTCTGCAATAGGTGCACTTTGAAATAGTAGTTTAGCGATAAAACAAAGATGGTCGAGCCAAGATTTTAGGAGCTAAAGATTGACATAAATTTATTTGTGACTGCAATTGTTTTATGATATTTTCAAAAGCAATAGATATATATTGCATATCTTCTCCAACCCAATACATCATCATTTTTTCTTTACAACTTTGTAAAATAAAAACGACATTTTGTAATTGCTCTTTAATTATTGAAAGTAACTGTAAAAGATAGTTTGCAGAATTCAAAAATATACCCCTCACTCAAAATTAGATATTTGACGTTGAATTTTCATTTCTGTATCTTCATATAGCGATACCGTAGTATCTAAAAACTTCGCATATGTCTCAATTACTTCTTTGTGATGTTCAATAATTGGAACCATACTATGAAATCGTATACGAATTTCTTGCCCAGCTGGACTTTTCCAAAGACTATCTAAATCATTCATCTGCTTTACAATATGTTGCATATGAAGATATAACTGCTCATTAATTGATCGAATCGATACTGCTGTATTCCTAAGTCCTTCTAATGAAATTTGAATTTGGTCCATTATTTCCTCTTTCTAGCCGATTAAGCGCTTTGCTTGCAGCATTCTTTCTTCTTGTGTACTTTTATATGCATTTGCACTAAAGCGTAAAAAAGAAGCATATTGTTGCATAATATGATGCATTTTTACAAAATCGTTTGAAAAATTTTGTATTTGATGAATATAGGCTAAATGATCTTTTCCACTCCATACATTTTGCATTTGTTCTACTAATCGATACAATTGATGACAGTTTTTCTCATATTCCAGTGTTTGATTCTCTACATTTAAAGCGCACTGTTCTAATAATGATGGATCAACCATAATCGTAATACTCATTTCATTTCCTCCTATAAAATAAATAAACAAGTTCCATTTTTAATATCATAATGAAACAATATTTGCTGATCATCCAATACTTCTTTACTATCTCCATGATAAATATGAAGTGAACTTTCATCCATATATTGAAAAAATGGATGTTCTCTATACATATGAAATATAGCCTTTTTAAGATCAACCCCTTTACAATATAGCGACACATAAAAATCAATATTTAGTTGTACCGCAGGAATACGTACCTCCACCAATATTTCTTCACCATACATTCTTTTTCCTCCCTATCATCTTATCTCATGTACAACTTCACATTTTCTAAACTTTTCTGATCTTCCTATATCTTCCTTATCAATGTGATGGACTTGAAATTCATAAATGCTATCTTTTTTATAAAGCCCTCTTCCTGGATATGCTGGTATTTTCTTTACACGCGAAGTTTGAAAAATGCTACAATATTCACTTGAATCTTGTAGTTGAAAAACATAATAGTGTTGAATATACTGCATGACTCGATAAGAAAGCTCACTACTTGTATTAGCAGTAATTACAATGGAAATACCTACTTTTCCTCCTTCTCTTATTAAGTGCATAAGTTCGAAATCAAAAGTGTTATCATACTCTTTTAATAACGCATAATTATGAAGGATAACTAATAAAAGAGGTCGTGTATCACATCCTTTTCTTTCCATAATTATTTTCTTAAGATAATCCATCATGGTTTTTATTTTATAGACATCATATGTAAAAAGGATATCAATAATTTGAGGAGCTTGTTGAAAGATTTGTAAACTTGCATTTTCGAAATCAACAATATAAATCTGTAATTCTTCTTTGGAATAATGCCTTATATATTCATATAGAAGGGCTATTAAAAATATCGTCTTACTTTCTGAATCATTGCCTAATAAAACAATTTGCTTTTCTTCTAATACTGAAATCGAAAGCTTTTGATAGCACTGCCTTTCAACATCATCTACCTTCCCAATAACAACACGAAATTGCTCATGTTCTTCGATTGTATAAAAAATATCTTCCCGTTTAAGATGTTTTGGTAAACAAGGTTTCCATATCTCTTTTTTCTGTATTTTCTCTTTTTTTGCAAATTTTAATATGTAATCAATAATATAACTCAATTGTGCCTCTTCTTTATAGGAAGAGAATTTATATTCATAAATAATATCTCCTTTAGCATCGATTGCATAAAGTTTCTTATTTTTTTCTTGTACACTTCTATAAGGAGCTTTGGCCCAAGCTGTTTGCCCTTTTAAAAAGACTTCATTATGCCCAACTTGAAAGTAAAAACTTCCTGCTTTTTGAAGATAGACTGCATCTTCTCTTTTAATCATATCCATACTATCGCAGCGATCTGCTACTTTTAAACAAATACGAAAACGCGTATTACTCCAAATTTGTTCATCTACAACTCCCGCTGGCTTTTGCGTTGCTAAAAGTAGATGGATTCCTAAACTTCTTCCTATTCTAGAAGCAGATATCAGTTGCTCCATAAACTCTGGCTGTTGCCTTTTTAATTCTGCAAATTCGTCACAAACAATCAGCAGATGTGGAATCGCTTCTTTAACTACTTTTTGTTGATATAAAGTATGATATTGATCAATATCAATCTCTCTTAATTTTAAAGAGTTTACGATGTGGTGAAATATTTTTTGTCTACGAATAATCTCACATTCAATAGACTTTAAATAACGTTCTGCCTCTCCATGATCTAAGTTTGTAATCACCCCTTGCATATGAGGTAAATCTGCTAAAGATAAAGAAGTTCCACCTCCTTTATAATCAATTAGAACAATACCGATAAAATCTGGATGATAATTCACACACAATGACAATAAATACGTAATAAGACACTCACTTTTTCCTGATCCTGTCATTCCTGCAAACAAACCATGAGGACCATGTGCCTTTTCATGCACATCCAAATAAATAATCTCTCCATTGATATCTGTTCCTAAAGGTGTTTGTAAACTCATATTAGAAAAAGAAGCCCATCTTTGTACAATATCTAGTTGCTCAACCTTTTCCACTCCAAATAACGTAAGAAAAGATAATGACTGCGAACTTTCTTTATGATGTCTCTTTAATTGAATATTGGCTAATTGGCGACACCCTTCATACACTTCATGTTTATTGACATAATCTATTTGAAAATATATAGGAGACATCCCTTCTTGTTTTCTTAAAATACCTTTCTCTTTGTCTAATTGTACTACTGTGGAAAGTCGATGATCTAATTCATCATAACTAGAAGCCACTTGGATATAACTAAAGCCATGATACTTCTTATTACTCAAAATGATATTTACAATTTCTAATGTCCTATCTTTTGTAAAATCAACAATAATAAAATAAGAAGAGAAACTATCCTTCTCTTTTTGTTTATGAAAAATCTCCATAAGATGACTATTCATTTTCCATTCATGTTTTTTACCTTTTATAAGCAATCTCTTCATAGATACATAATTGGTAATATGCGGAAGCCACCTCAATTGATACGCTTCTTCATCTTGCTCATCTATGATTAAAAGCACATTTACATCCGTATATTTGTATAAAGCACATAATTGCAACACTAAAGAATAAGTATATACTCTTGCATAATCTCCTACAATTCCTACTTTCCAAAATGTTTGAAGAGAAATTAACACGGGTGTATTTTCTTGAATATAAATATCCTTTTTGATATTCTCAAGTTTATCTAAAATCATATCTTTCTTGTAAACTACAGAATACGATGGAAAATGAACATTTAAATCTAGTGGTATATTTCCATTCCCTAACCTTATTGTAAGAAAAGAAGGATCTAAAGGATCCATACTCCATAAAAGCTGTTTCTTTTTAATTCTCATTAAACATTCTTCAAGCATTGGAAATGTTTGAGAACAATAAATATGTATCGCTTCTTTTTCCTTATGAATACGAGTAACGATTTGCGATAAATATTCTAAATATACATGTATTCTCTCTTGTTGCACCTTTTTTCTTTGTCGATTTTCTTGTAATTTCATAAATAAAAGCCATATAAAAATACTAATGAGCATGCTTATAGAT